>JBEKHU010000001.1:0-25726 GCA_050012115.1 Bryobacteraceae bacterium
AGGGCGAGTTGCCGGCGCATGCGCGCCGCCAGCGTCTGCCGGAACTCCGCCCCGCTACGGCGGCCCGCCAGCGCTGCCTCGAGACGATACAGGTCAGCACGCTGCAAACCGGCCAGAGTCTGGCCGCTCAGCGACGTGACCACCTGCCCGCTCGGAGTGCAGGTGAGCGCAAGATCGTTCTCCTCGCTGAACGCCGCCTCGTGCACCACTCCGTTCTCCCCCTTCAGCCAGCGGTTGAACCAGGCGGCGGTGGCTTCGCGCAGCGGCTGGCTGTACATGTGCTGGTGGTCGAAGGCCACCATGTCGACGCGATCCGGCACGCCGGCCGTAGCGTAGACCTGGCGCAGCTCAGCGAAGGTCGCGCGCGTGCCTTCGATCGGAAAGAAGTCCTTGATCGCCGCTCCGATCAGCACCGGCCGCGGCGCGATCAGGCCCACCATCTCGGTGTGATCGACACCCGCCGCCAGCGGTCCGAACAGGTCCTGCTCCGGGTCCGACTCGCTATCGTCGGCGCGCGCCTCGATCTTCTTGCGGTACGAGGTGATGTAAGTGACGATCGAGGCCGCCTTCACGCGCGGGTCGAGCATCGAAACGTATGTCGTCAGGGTGCCGCCGCCGGAGCTGCCCGTCATGCCGATGCGCGCCGCATCCACCTCCGGCAGGCTCGAAAGGTAATCGAGCGCCCGGATCCCGTCCCAGATCATCTCGCGGGCCATGTTCCGCCCCAGCAGGTACTCGGGGATGCCGGTCATGCCGTGCTCGTTGCCGTTGTCCCGGCCGCGGCCGCGGTCCGTGTTGTAGTTCCACAATTGGTAGCGCTCGCCTTGGCCGATGTTGTCCCAGGTCAGTACCACGTAGCCCTGGCGCACCAGCCCGGCGTAAACGTGCTGGTAGACGGCGTAGGCCTTGCCGTTGGCGGAGTGGCCATTGGCCGCCAGCACCGCCGGGAACGGCCCTTTGCCGGTCGTCGGCACGTACACATTGGCCGTGACGTAGAGCTCAGGCTGGCTCTCGAAGATCACCTTGCGGACCAGGTAGCCGTCGCGCCGCAACTCGCCCATCACACGGGCGTTGAGAGGCGTTTTCGACGCCGGCAGGCCGCCGATCGAGTCCAGGAAGGCACGGCGGGTCTGCTCCTGCCAGGCCTGGAACTCCGCCGCGGAATGGATCGCGGCGCGCCTCGCCTGGCGCTTCGCGGTCACCGCATCCACCTGCGCCAGCAGGTATTGCGACAGCATCTCGCGATACTGGCCTTCCACGGCCGTGCCGCTGGTGACGCGCAAATCCTCAGGCCGGAGCGAACCCGCCGGTTGCGACCAGACCGGAAGGGCCGCGGCCAGCAGGCCGGCGGCGAAAATCACTAAGGCACAGCGATTCATGATGTTTGGTTGACCTCCAGGCGTTGTCCGTCGTGCAACTACCGGGCGCGGGCCTCGGACCGGTCCGCCGCCGGAGTTGCGATACGATTATCGCCTATTGAAGGGGATTCCCAACGGGTAACCTAGGGGCAATGAGAAGGATGGAGGAGCCGTCGCCGGCCACGGGATGTCCAGGCGGCGGAAGAGGGCGCGCGGGGAGCCATTTTCGTTCAAACCCGCGGACTGCGCTCCGATGAGAGCCGTATGGCTGATCTGTCTATCCCCTTGCAAGGCATGCTCCGCGCCGAGGCGGGCGTCAACGCCGCGGCCTCTCAGATTGCCCAGTTGTCGATGCCGGTTGAGCGACCGGTGGACCCGCAGGACACGGTGGACCTGAGCGCGGCGATGGTCGCGCTGGCGGAAAACCGGGTGATCTATGCCATCGACGCTCAGGCCGCGGGAGTGCTCGACGCCATGAACCAGAGCCTGCTGAGCGTCGTTGGCTGAGACGCCGGGGTTGGCAGTTACGGTTGGCACTGGAGGTCCCGGCGCCAGGGCCTGCAATGCGGGTGCGGAGAGGCCAGACTGTTGCAAATAGCGGCCTAGCGTTCTCTAACTTATTGATAGATAATCACTTACATCGACTGGCTCGCTGCTTCTGTACCGGCCGGCCACTGTTTGGTGTTTCACCGGCGGCGCCACGGGGGTCATTCCGAGGAGTGTGGGCGGCGGGCCGGCGCGGTGCTGTTTGGGCCGAACGCTGGCACGTTTCCAGCTCCTGATCGTTTGTTGCTCCCCGCGCAGAGCGACGTTAAAGGCGGGAGATGAGCGGCGAGCGAAAGCATGCGGAGGCGAGCACTTTGCGCTGCGCTCAGCAGGCTCCTGTATGCCAGTGTTCTTCTGATGGCATAGAGAAACGGAGCGGAGCGAGAGATCCGATGGAGTACTACCCGATTGTCCTGCTGGTGCTTCTGTTCATTGCCCTGCCGATCATCGCCGTCGTGCGGTCATTTCGGTTGAACCGGCGAATCAGCGACCTCGAGTCGAAGGCGGAGTCGCAAGGGCGCATCACCGAAGGTGTCTGGGAACTCACGGCGCGGGTGTTTGATCTCGAGCAGCGGCTCAGAGTGTTCCAGGCACGGGCCGCAGCGGCCGCTCCTCCCACATCCGCGCCAGAAACGGAAGCGCGACACGCGGGAGCGCCGGAGCCCCCGGTCGCGCCCGAGCCCGTTGCATCCAGGCCCGAAGCCGCTGAGGCTGCGCCGGCCCAAAGCGAAGCCGAACCGGTGGTTGCCTATACCAGTTCCGAGCCGCAGTTGTTTGCGAGCTACGGCCCGCCTCCGACCACCAGCGAAGCGCCAGAGGCCGAAGCAGGCGCAGAGGCGCCGAGAGATTTGGAGACAAACATCGGGTTGATATGGATCAACCGCGTCGCCGCGGTGACGCTGATTCTGGCGGCGGCTTTCTTCTTCAAATACGCCGTCGACAATCAGTGGATCGGCGAAACCGGGCGGATCGTGCTGGGCGTGATCGCTGGATTCGTCGCACTCGGCGGTGGCGAATGGGCCTGGCGGCGCGGACACAAGGTGTACGCGCAGGGCGTTACCGCGCTGGGCATCGCGGTCCTGTATCTCTCGTTTTATGCGGCCTTCGCGTTTTACCATCTGCCCGCGGTGCCACAGAGCGTGGCGTTTGTACTCATGGCCTTGACGGCCGCGATGGGTGGCGCCCTGGCCATGCGCTACGACGCGGCGGTGATCTCTGTGCTGGCCCTGTTGGGCGGCTTCCTGACTCCGGTATTGCTGAGCACGGGCGAGGACCGGCCGTGGGTTCTGTTCAGTTACATCCTGCTGCTCGACCTGGGTGCGCTGGCCGTCGGGCGGGCCAAACAGTGGCGCCATCTGGCGCCGCTGGCGATGACCGGCACCTCGCTGCTGTACATGGCCTGGTTCGGCGAACACTTCAACGCCAGCAAGCAGCTTGTGGCGACAGTTTTCGCCGTAGTCTACTATGCGCTATTTGCGCTTCTGGAATCGAAGGTCCTTATGGCCCTGGCGCAGATTCTGGCGAGCGCGGCGTTTCTGGCGATCGCGGCCGCGGCGGGTCCGGGCGAGTCGTGGGTCCTCAGCAATGGATGGATGTTTGTCGGCTTGGCGGCCGCGGGCGTCGTAGTGACGGAGCGGCGCCGCTGGCCGGACCTGACCCGCGTCACGATGCTGAGCTTCTGGTTCAGCTTCGGACTGTGGCAGGGCGCGTCGCTCCCGCGCCCGCATCCCGGCATGGTGGCGCCGGCGGCGATCGCCGGCTTTGCGCTCTTCCTGGGCTATCTTGTATGGCGGATCATGGTGCGCCGGGAGAAGGCCGGCGTGGACGCCCTGGCGATGATGGCGCTGAATGCGGCGGTGGCCTTCGGCGTTGTCTACCACCAACTCGACACCGGTTACCACGCCTGGCTGGGATTGGCGGCGGCCGGGTTTGCGGGGATCCATCTGCTGGTCGCGGCGCAGATCTGGAATCGTTCGCAGGAGGGGGAAGAGCGCGATACGACTCCCGTATTGCTCCTGCTGGGGGTGGCGCTGGCGTTCCTGACGCTGGCCGTGCCGCTGCAGTTCTCCCAATACCGCATCACGATCGCGTGGGCGCTCGAAGGAGCCGCGCTGGCGTGGATTGGCTGGCGCGCGGGAGCCAGGCGGCTGTGCCAATGCGCGCTGATTGTGTTCGGGCTCACGCTGATCCGATTGCTGACCCTGGACGCCTGGATCTACGGCAACGGCAGCCAATACGACCTGCTGGCCAACGCGCGCTTCCTCACCTTCGCCGTCGCCGCGGCGAGTCTGTGGCTGAGCGTGCGGTGGTTGGACGACCAAGGGGAGAAGCTGGCTGCCTACATCGCCGGGCATTTCGTGCTGCTCTGGACACTCGTCATGGAGGTCGTGGGCCAGGCCGAGCGCAGCGTACAGGCTGACAAAGTGTTCAGCGTGGGCAGCGTGAGCGTCTCCGTACTGATCGCCGCGTATGGCGTGATTCTGATCGGCGCCTTCGTGCTGGGACGATTCACGGTGAATCGCCTGCTCGGGCTGATCCTGCTGGGCGCCGTGGTGCTGAAGCTCTATTTGCACGATGTGTGGGTGCTCGAGCGGATCTATCGCGTGATTGCCTTCGGCTTTCTGGGGATTCTGTTGCTGCTGACTTCACTCCTCTACTCGCGCTACCGGGCCAGGATCGGGAATTGGTGGAAAGATGATACGGGTCCTGGCTAGCCTGTTGGCTCTCGCGGCTCCGCTGTTGGCGGATTTCGACGCGCGGCAGTGGCAATATCAGCGCACCGTCAGGGTCGAGACGGCGGGCCGGGTGAATGCCGTGATCCTCGACCGCGCGATTTATGCTGGCGCACAACCGGGGCTGAACGACTTGCGCCTGGCGCTGAACGGACGCGAAACGCCGTTCGTGCTGTCCAGCGTGCACGGCGCGGTGACCGATAACGAATTACCGCCGGCGGAGTTCAACCGCGTCGTGGTGCCGGGCCGGGGCCTGCAACTTACGCTGGATGCCGGCCGGGGCCATCGCCACAACCGCTTGCGCATCGCGACGCAGCTCCTGAACTTCCGCATCCCGGTGAAGATCGAGACCTCGGAGGACGCTCAGGCGTGGGCCATCGCCAGGTCCGACGGCTCCGTCTTCGACTTCACCCAGGCCGACCGGCACGCCGCGGTGTTGAGCCTGGATTATCCGCTCTCCACGCGGCGCTACGTGCGTGCGACTTTCATCGGATGGATGCACGCGGACGCCGTGGCCAGCGCCTGGCTCACACTGCACAGCGAAACCAGTACGGCCTGGCAGACTCTGGCCACAGCCACACCGGCGCGGGTCGAGAAAGACGGTGTCACCAACCTGGAGTTCGACCTCGGCGATGCACACTTACCGTATGCACGCATTCGTCTCGACAGCGCTACGGCGCGGTTCTACCGTGCCTGTGACGTGGAGTCGAGCGACAACGGCAAGGACTGGACCTACCTGTCAACGCAGGCGATCTACCGCCTGGACGGCGAGGAATCCCTGGCGCTGAGCTACAGCGGATCGTGTGAGCGATACGTGCGCCTGCGCGTTCACAACGGCCAGGATCGGCCGCTCGCCGCGGACCAGGCGGCGTTCGATGCGGTCGAACAACGATTACAGTTCCTGCCGCCGGCCGCTGGAGAATATGCGCTTTACTACGGCAATTCCAAGGCCCAGGCGCCGGCCTACGACCTGGGCATGATCCTGGCGCGACGTGCGCCCGAACAGGCGATCGTCGTTGCGGCGGGAACCCAGCGACTGACCCCGGACTATCGGCCGCCCGAGCCGCCCGCAAAACCGTGGTCGGAGCGGCACATGGAGGTGCTCTACGTGACGTTGGGGCTGGCGCTGGCCGGCATGGGCTGGTACTGCGTGCGCTTGCTGCGCGCTGTGAAACGAGCGGCGTAGGCCCGGGCTGGCGGCTCGTCGGCAATGCAGACGCCAGTCCACGCCATGCCGCTTGGCGGCGCGCGGAGGCGCAGTACCGGCGGCCGAGGCATGAGCGCGAGGCTGCGGTGCGTTGGTGTTGTCTCCGCGACCTAGCGCAGGGTCGCGAGATACCGCAGGCTCTGCCGGATTTGCGGGACCGCGTCGGCCGCTTCCTCTTCCAGAAAGTAGTGCCGCACGCCGCAGGTTTGCGCCGCGAGCAAAGCCGCCCGGACGTCAACCAGGCCAGTACCGAGGGGCACACTCTCCTCCTCCAGGACGTCGGCCGGCGATCCGCCCAGGACGGTGCCCTTGCGGATGTCCTTGATGTGCATCAGCGGAAAGCGGCGTGGGTAGCGGCGCAGGAGTCGAACGGGATCCTGATAACCATAAACAACCCAAAAGATGTCCATCTCAAAGTTGACGAACTTGGGATTGGTCAGCTTGGCCAGTGTGTCAAACAATGTCCCGAACACGGTGCCGTCGGGCGCCTTGTCGAACTCGGTGCCATGGGTGTGGTAGCACAGCCGCAGTCCGGAAGCGGCCAGCCGCTCGCCCCACCGATTCAGATGGTCCGCCGCGGGCTGGCAATCCCTGACGGCCAGGTGCTTCGCGCTGTGCGGGATTGTGGAGCAGACGACGTAGCCGGCGCCCAGGGTGCGAGCCTGCGCGGCCACGGCGTCGGCGTCCTTGTCCAGGGCGTCGTAGGCGGCTCCATAGGAAGTGGCATGCACGCCCGCCGCGTTGAGCAGGCCGAGGAATTCGGCGGGGCTGCGCCCGTGAAGCTCGCCGGTTTCCACCTCCTGAAAGCCCAGTTCCCGAGCGAGGGCCAGGGCCGCGGGCAGATCTTTCTCAGCCAGGTAGCGCAGACTGTACAGAGCAAGGCCGACCGGCGCTCGAAAGGCCGGTTGAGCAGCGGCAGGCAGCACGGCGGCGGCCGCGGCCGCAGTCGCGGAACGCAGGAATGCGCGGCGCGCCAGGTTGCTGGTTGGCATTACGGAGATGCTATCGCAGGCCGGGGGGGAAAGGGCTTGCCCGGCTGCCCATTCCGGCAAAGGGAAGGAGAGCAGCAGCTTGAGCGCGTGAGCACCCCGCTCGTCATGAAGCAAGCGTTTTGATGACGGCCTCTGACGCGGCCGCCTGCATCGGGGAATCCTGATTCTACAGGTTGAGAACCCGGTCGACGATGCGGTCGACGCGGTCGGCGAAAGCGGAGCTGCTGAACTGAGCGCTCCACGGGACGCACTGCTCCCGGCAGGACCGGAGTACCTCGGGATCGGCGGCCAGCCGGCGGGTAATCCGGGCCAGGTCGTCGAGCGAGTCCCACAGGTACCCCGTCACACCGTCCTGAATGGTCTCCTTCGGTCCGCCGGATCGGAGGACCACCGGCACGGCGCCAGCCGACATCGCTTCCACGACCGTCAGACCGAAATGTTCCTGCCGGTCGGGATGCAGCTCCTCGGACGAGCCGTACCCCGTCGCGTGCCAGTAGATCGACGCGCGGCGATACAGATCGCGCAGAACCGGAAACGGCGCGTTGGCATGTACGTGCACCGGCAACCCGGCGGCGACCTCGAGCAGGCTCGCCAGGGCTTCCGCGCTGTGCCTGTCGGGCAGCGCATTGCCCGCGCAGTGGAGCTGCCAACCCTGGGCCTGTAAATCCGTCATGCGGCGGAATGCCTCCACCAACGTGTGCTGGTGCTTATAGCCGAGGCTGCGCGGCGCCGTGAAGCGCCCCACGTGCAGGATGATCTTTTCCTTTACGCCCGGCGGGCCCATGGGCACGCCCGAGGAGTAAACCACGTCAGCGCTGCGTCCCCACATCCGCTCGATCCAATGCGCCGTAAACGCGGAGTTGGCGGTGATCGCCTGGTAGGAATCGAGCACCCGCGGCGTCATGCCGAGCAGCCGGTTGACGCCGATCTCGTACATCCGTTGGGCCGCTCCATCGCGCGGATCCGTTTCAACTCGCCCCCGCATCCGGTGCGGGAACATGCACATGTAGATGCCGCGCCGGGCCGGACACGGGAGGATGCTGAAGAATTGGTTATTGAGGAACAGATCGAGATCGAGCCGCCTCATCTGGTCGTAATAAGTTGGCTCGAACGCGCGGTGCAGGCGCGTCAGAGCGGATTCCAGTCCGGCCTTTTTGAGAAGCCCGCCGGGCGCCGACTGAACCAGCCGCCGCAGCCCGGCCTGGATGGGCAGCCGTAACTGCACAGTCTTGACGCCGTCAACCGAGGCGCCGGCGCGGCTGGCGAGGGATGGGACATCGCACGGCTCGCCATAGATCAGAACCACATCGAACCGGCGGCTCAGCCGCTCCGCCATGACGAGGCACCGCTTGTCGCCCCCGGCTCCGTCCCTCAATTGAAGGTCGTAGATGCCGATGCGGGGCCGCATCATCGTGTGTCCTGGCGTTTCACTTTCATCTCAAGCCATACGGAAACATGGCACAATGAAACCACTCGAATCAAGGGCAGCGTGGACAGTGGAACAGACTGCCTCGGCCATTCTCACCTACCATTCGCTCGATGACAGCGGGTCGGTGATCTCTACTCATCCCGATCTTTTTCGCGCACAGATTGAGTGCTTCCTCGAACTTCGGATTCCCATTGTTCCCCTGCGGGACGCGCAGCGCGCCCCCGGCTCGCTGGCTTTGACCTTCGATGACGGGTATGATAACTTCCTCGAATTCGGATATCCGGTTCTCGCGAAATACGGCTTGCCGGCGACGCTGTTCGTGATCAGTGGTTGCTGTGGGCGCCGGGCTGCACGGCCGTGGAGCCAATCATCGATGACGCATCCGCCCCGCCTGATGGGGCTTTCCGAGCTCCGTACACTGGCCGGATCCGGCATCGAAATCGGCGCTCACACAGTTCATCACCTGGACTTGACTGCTTTGCCCGACGAGCGCGCCGGGCGCGAAATCCGCGAGAGCCGTATTAGCCTGGAAGACGCACTGGGGCGCGCGGTGGAGGCATTCGCGTATCCCTATGGATCGTGCACCCCGGCGATACGCAAGCTGGTGGAACAACAGTTTCGCCTGGCTTGCGGAACGTCTCTCGGCTATGTTACCCCCGAGTGCGACCGCTTCAACCTGCCTCGTCTGGACATGTACTACCTGCGCCGGCGGTTTTGGTACTCTCGCCTGATGACCCTGGACGGACGCGCCTACGTCGCGCTGCGACGGCTGCTGCGCGCAGCTCGCGGCAGGGCGCGGCACGGCTCGCTAGGCCCTCCCGGAATGGTGTCGGCGGACCGCGACGCGGAGGAGACCCGCCCTTGATCCGGCTGACGCACGTCGTCACTGGCCTGGCGCGCGGCGGCGTGCAGATCAGCCTGCTGAATCTGTTGTCGCGGCTGAACCGGTCGGCGTTTGCGTGCGAGGTCATCTCACTCACCGACTTCGACAGTGTCAGTCATCAGATCCGCGCGCTCGGCGTGCCCGTCCGCAAACTCGGCATGCGTCCGGGGTGTCCGAACCCCGCCGGTCTGATCAAGCTGCGCTCCTGGCTGCGGCGGAATCCGCCGGATGTGGTCCAGACGTGGATGTACCATTCCGACCTGATCGGCGGACTGGCGGCCAGAGGGGCCGGATGCTTGCGGGTCGTGTGGGGCGTGCATTTCGGGTCGCTCGACGATTCCATCAACTGGCACACGTGGTTCAGCGCCAGGGCCTGCGCGCGTCTGTCGCGGTGGTTGCCGCGGAAGATCGTCTGCCCTTCGCGGGCCGTGCGCCAATGGCACGTCGGATTCGGATATCCAGAGGACAAATTCACAATCATTCCCAACGGTATCGATATCGACGAGTTCCACCCGGATCCGGAAGCTCGAGCATCGGTCCGCGCCGAACTCGGCCTCGCTCCCGATGCGCCGCTGGTGGGTCTCGTTGCGCGCTTTGATTCCCAAAAGGGCCACGGCAGCTTCGTCCAGGCAGCGGCGCGCGTGCTCGCTTCCCGGCCGGCTACAGATTTCCTGCTGTGTGGAGGCGGCGTCGACTGGGAGAATCGAACCCTGCGCGCGTGGATCGAAGCCACCGGACTGCGGAATCGTTTCCACCTGCTCGGTGAGCGCGCGGACATGCCGCGGCTCTTTGCCGCTCTGGACGTCGCCGCTCTTTCGTCGACGTCGGAGGCGGGTCCGATGGTCATCTCGGAGGCGATGGCGTGTGGTGTGCCGTGCGCCGGCACGGACGTAGGCGACGTCGCGGAGATGATCGGCGATACGGGTTGTGTCGTGCCGCCGGAAGATCCGCAAGCCCTCGGCCAGGCGATGGTGTATTTGCTGAGCCTCGGCGCGGAGCAACGAGCGCGGATGGGTGCAGCCGCCCGCACCCGGATCCGCGAGAAGTACCTGCTCTCCGACGTAGCGCGCCGTTACGAGGCGTTGTATGCGGACTTGGTTGACCGCAACTGACCAACGCTGAAGCGTCCGGCGCGGCGAAAGCCAGTGCTTCCGCAGCTCTCGCTCGATCTGCGTGATACTCTTGGTTGGGAAATCGACGCGCCATCGCCATGCTGGTCGACTGCCACACGCACATCTGGGCTTATCCGGGCCATCTTTCCGACGAGTTCGTGCGCGAGGCAAATGCCCGCTCGCGCGGTTTTCCCCTCGATCTGAATATCACGCCCGAGCGCCATTTCCAGGCCATGGCGGGAGTGGACAAGGCCATCGTTTTCGGTCTCCGCGCGGCCCACTCCGGCCTCTCGGTACCCAATGCCTACGTGGCGCAATACGCTGCCAGCCACCCCGGCAAAATCATCGGATTCGGAGCGGTCGATCCCGCGACGGACGACATCCGCGCCACTCTCGACGAGATCGTCCGGCTCGGGCTGCGCGGCGTGAAGCTCGGGCCCATCTACCAGAACGTCCACCCGTCTGACCCGCGGATGCTCGAAATCTACGACTTCTGCCAGCGCTTCCATCTGCCGGTCATGATCCACCAGGGCACCACGTTCGTGCGCACTGCCCCGCTCCAGTACGCGCTGCCGGTGCTGCTCGACGACATCGCGATCCGCTTCCCGGAACTGCGCATGATCGTGGCTCACCTGGGCCACCCGTGGATCGACGAGACCCTGGTCGTGATCCGCAAACATCCTCACCTGTACTCCGACATTTCCGCCCTGCACTATCGCCCCTGGCAGTTCTATAACGCCCTGATCGCGGCCAAGGAATATGGGGTCCTCGACAAGCTGCTGTTCGGTTCGGACTTTCCGTTCACCACGCCGGAAGCCCAGATCGAGGGACTTCACAATCTCCATTGCCTCGTCGAAGGCACCAATCTGCCGCGCCTGTCGGCCGACGAAATCGACCGTCTGATTCACAGCCCCACGCTCGCCCGCCTGGGCCTGGAGGACGCATGAAAATCACCGACGTGGAAGTCATCATCCTCGAGGCGCCGGGCGGCTACGGCTCGCCGGCCGATGAATACGGCGAGACCAGCGGCTTCAAGTACCTGGCCATCCTGCGCGTGTCCACCGACGCGGGGATCACAGGCTACTCCGACCTCGAGACGCAGCCGCAGGTCGCCCGCGCCATCGTCGAGGCCTCCGGTGAAGGGCTGGCTCCGGGCTTCCAAGGTCTGCGCGAGACCCTGCTGGGCGAGGACCCTTTCGAAGTCGAGCGCCTCTGGCACAAGATGTACATGGCGACGGTCTACTATGGCCGGCGCGGCGCCGCCATTCAGGTCATCTCGGGCGTGGACATCGCGCTCTGGGACATCATCGGCAAGAGCACGGGCCAGCCGGTGTGGAAGCTGCTCGGCGGCGGCTATCGCGACCGCGTCCGGGCCTACGCCAGCACGCTCTTCCGCGACCAGCCGAAGGAAATGGAAGACGCCTGCCGCCGGTACATCGAGCAGGGGTTCACCGCCGTCAAGTTCGGGTGGGGCGTGTTCGGCCAGGACCCGGTCCGCGACGAGTGTCTCGTTGCCGCGGCCAGGAAGGCGCTCGGCGACACGCCCGATCTGCTGATCGACGCCGGCTGGTACGTCCAGCGGACTCCCAAAGAAGCGATTCGCATGGTCCGGTCCCTGGAGCCCTACCGCCCGTTCTTCGTCGAGGAGCCGCTGTCGCCCGAGGACTACGACGGCTACGCGCAACTCGCCGCGGCGGTCGACACGCCCATCGCCTGCGGCGAGCAGGAATCCACCGAGTGGGGTTTCCGCGCGCTGATCGAGCAGGGCCAGGTGGACATCCTGCAACCGGACCTGTCCCGTTGCGGCGGATTCACCGCGGCCCGCAAGATCGCGCACCTGGCGGAACTGCACAACCGCCTGGTCATCCCGCACGCCTGGTTGTCGGATCTGCTCACGGCCGCATCCCTGCATCTGAATGCGTTTCTCAAGCGTTCGGTGTTCCAGGAGTTCAACGTGACCCGGGGTCCGCTCAGCCGCGAAATCGCAATGAATCCGATTGTGATGCGCGACGGCTTCCTGTCTGTCCCGCAGGGGCCGGGGCTGGGGATCGAAGTGGACGAGGCGGCACTCCTCAAGTACCGCGTGGATTAGCGGTTTTCAACACTCAGCTCGGGAGCAAAAAATATGGACCGGCTCAAAGACAAAATCGCGATGGTCACCGGCGCGGCCAACGGCATCGGCAAGGCGATCAGCGAACTGTTCGCCGAAGAAGGCGCCTGGGTGCTCGTCACGGATATCGAGGACCAGGCGGGCATCGAAACCGTCCACGGCATTGTGGAGTGCGGCGGCGCGGCCGCGTACTGCCACTGCGACGTGTCTTCGCGCGCGGACGTCGAGGCGGCGATGGCGCGAGCGCTGAATCACAAGGGCGTCATCGACATCCTCGTCAACAACGCCGCCTACCTGATCGAGGATTTTCACGGCGCTCTGGACAGCACCGACGACGAGTGGCGCAAGTGCATCGACGTGGCCCTGCTGGGAACCCACCACTGCACCCAGGCCGCGCTTCCGCACATGATCGGGCGGAAACGCGGCTCCATCGTCAACGTCGTTTCCATCCAGGCGATGGAAGGCATGATGACCTCGGTCGCCTACACCGCCACCAAGGCGGCTCTGCTCGGCTACACGATGAGCGTGGCCTACGATTACGGCCTCGATAACATCCGCGTTAACTCGCTTTGTCCGGGACCGATCCAGACGCGCATCGGCGCCGAACCCGGCGGCCTGCATTACCGATGGCAATGCGACCAGACGACTCTCGGCCGGGTCGGGGAGCCGCGGGAGGTGGCCTCGGCGGCGTTGTTCCTGGCCTCGGATGAGGCGTCTTATGTCACCGGGGCGACGCTTCCGGTGGACGGCGGCTGGACCGCCAGCAGCGCGCGCCCGCCCCGCCCGGGCGACCATGCCGGCTGATCATTCCAGCGAAACGGCCCAAGCTGGGCCGTTTGTCCTACCTGGAATCAACGACATACAGACAAATATGGCCCAATTTGGGCCACTCTGCCCGTGACTGCTTCCAGTTTCACCGCGATGTGAACACTTCGGACTCGAGCAGAGGCCGAGCGCGATCCGGGCTGCTCTTTGTTACAGGACGCCGTACTTGTCGTACACCGTCCGCAGATACGCGCCCTCGATCAGGTCCTTGCGGCTGTGGTCCTCGCTCGCCGCCTTCTCGGTTGCCTTCCGGACGACTTCCGCGACCACGGCCGCCGGAACGGCGACGATGCCGTCGTAGTCGGCGACGATCAGGTCGCCGGGGGTCACCAGCACGCCGCCGCAATCCACCGGAACGTTGTAGTCCAGCACGATTCCGCGGCCCATGGAATCCACCGGCTTGATGCCGCGCGCGAACACCGGGAACCCGAGTTCCTCGATCTTCCTCACGTCGCGCACCAGCCCATCGATCACGGCGCCGCGGCCTCCGCGCGCCCGCGCCGCGGTCGACAGCAGCTCGCCCCAGGGTGCGTTCTGGGTCGAACCGGCGGTCCCGATCACGACCACCTCGCCCGGCAGGATGCTGTCCACGGCTTCGATCTCCATGCCGTACGGGTCCTTGGGGCTGTGATACACGTCGACGTACGAGATCGTGCGCGCCCATCCGGCAAAGCGGCACTTCGGAAACAGCGGGCGGATGTTCTCGCGCATCGCCTGATTCCGAATGCCCAACTGATCGAGCGAGTCCGAGATTACGGCCGTGTAGAGCGTGCGCTCCACCTGCTCGAACAGCGCGAGATCGGCAGCCGAGGCCGCGGTGCCGCGTGCGCGTCCGGTTGATTCGTTCATGGCCTCAGGTTAGCCGGATGCCGGCGTCGTCAACAACTCAGGCACCGTCCGCTTTGTCCGGCCGCATGGATGCATTCGGCGCGCCTTTCCTCCGCTTCTCGATCCACGCCAGGATCTCGCCCTCGTAGACCGTGACGATCAGGGTCCCGATGAGAACGATCAGTCCTCCGGCGAGCATCGTTGCGGTGATCGATTCCTTCAGCACCACGACCGCCAGCAGCCCGATGAAAAACGGCAGCACGTAATTGCTCAAGGTGGCCTGCGTGACGTCCAGCCGCTTGAGGATCGCGAAAAACAGCAGCATCGACAGCCCGTAGACGATCAGCGCCAGTTCGAGCAGCCCCATCATCGCCCCGCGGTCCAGTTGCGCCAGGGCGGCCGGCTGCAGCGGCTCGACGAACAGGAACAGCGGGATGCTCGCGATGCTGGCGGCGACCGACGTGTAAACAAGGATTTCCAGTTCCGTGTATTTCTTCTCGATCAGCAGCTTGCAGTACGTGTTGTAGAACGCCGAGCCCGCGCAGGCCACGAAGAACAGCGCGTTCCCAACGAGATACTGCCGCCCGCCGAAGCTCGCGCCGCGCAGGTCCGGCACGGAAGTGAGCAGCACGCCGCACAGCGCTAGCACGAATCCGAAGACGCGCACCGCGTTCAGCCGCTCCTGGAGCATGATCGAGGCCGCGACCGCCACCAGGACCGGAATGCTCAGCGTGATGATGGCGGCGTTGGCCGCCAGGGTCCGCTGCGCGCCCAGCGTGTACGTGAGCTGAACCAGAAAGAAGCCGAAGACTCCCGCCACGGCGAAGTGGCGCGCGTCGCGCCAGCGCCACTGGAACGGGCGGCCCAGCCGGCGGCCCTCGTACCACAGCGCGGGGATAAACAGCAGCGTGCTGAGGATCATCGGCACGAACGCGATCGCCACCGGGCCCAGACGGTTGCCAATCAGCTTGATGACCGGCGCCTGGGTGGCCCACATAAAGTTGATCGCCATCAGCAGCAGCCAGTCGAGGTATTTGCGGGCTTGGGGCGTCACGTCATCTCACCTCAGTTCGTCCGCGGCTCGCGATGGACCGCTGCGGCATGAGTCGATCATCCCACGCGCGGTCGGCAGGGGTCACCTCGTTTGAAGGACCCGCGCCGCGCGGCGCACCGCGCGAAAACCGCGTTTTCACCGTGAAAACACCGTGTTTTTACCGTAAAAACACCGTTTTTTCGTGCACCGTGCGTCACGGTGGATCTATTGCAATCAAAGGAGTTATTGAGATTTCACCGTGCAATTCACCGCACATTAACATGCGTCACCGTGCGTCACGGTGGATCTGCTGCAATATAAGGACTTACGCAGATTAAAATGCCACATTAACATGCTGCACCGTACGTCACGGTGGATCTGTGGCAATCAAAGGACTTAGCAACATTAACACGCACATTTCTTCGCGCGCACCGTACTTCACGGTGTATCTGTTGCAATCAAAGGACTTATTGAAAAACACCGTGCAGCGGTCAAACGGTCCGCGTGGACGGTGTTTTCGGTCCCCCGGACGGGCCTCCAGCGACGTAGTGCAAACGTAAAAAGCACCCGTCGGGGCCAAGCTGTAGTAGAGTGTTGGTGAACCGTTCTGGTCGGGGCAAGTGAGGATTGGTGTCTCTGTTATGCCCTTCATTCATAATGATTTCCTGTTAGGCGGCGCCGCCGCCCGCAAGCTCTACCATCATTGGGCCGAGGACGGGCCGATTCTCGACTTCCACTGCCATCTCTCGCCGCGCGACATCGCCGAAAACCGCACCTTTGCCAACCTGCACGAAATCTGGCTCGAAGGCGACCACTACAAGTGGCGAGCGATGCGCGCCAACGGCGTTCCAGAGAACCTGTGCACCGGTTCGGCGGACCCCTACGACAAGTTCCTGGCGTGGGCCAGCACGGTCCCCAGCACCCTCCGTAACCCGTTGTATCATTGGACCCATCTCGAGCTGAAACGCTATTTCGGCATCGACGATCTGCTGGACGAAACCACCGCACCGCGGATCTGGGAGATCACCAAAGCCCGGCTCAGCGGCGACGACCTGACGGCGTGGGGCATCCTGAAGAAATTCGACGTGCGGGCCGTGTGCACCACCGACGATCCGGTGGACGACCTGCGCTGGCACTGGCAGTTGCAGAGCCTGGCCTGCCCGGCGGCCGTGTTCCCGACCTTCCGTCCCGACAAGGCGCTGACTGTGCATATCCCCGAGGTGTTCAACGCCTGGACCGATGCGCTGGCCGAGGCGGCGAACCTGGAGATCCGCGCGTTAGCCGATTTCCTGGAGGCCCTGCGCCGCAGGCACGACTTCTTCCACGGCATGGGCTGCCGCCTTTCGGATCACGGCCTGGCCTTCTGCCCGCGGATGGACGGCACAGAGGCGGATGCGGAGGCGGCGTTCCGGCGGGCCCGCCTGGGCCTGGCCGCCTCGCCCGGGCAGCAGCAGCGTTTCGCCGGTTTCCTGATGCGCTTTTTCGGCCGCCTGGACGCGGAGAAGGGCTGGACCAAGCAACTGCACCTGGGCGCGCGCCGCGGCAACAGCACGCGCGGGTTCCTGCAGTCCGGCCCCGACAGCGGTTTCGATTCGATTGGCGACTGGCCGCAGATCGACGCCCTGGGGGCCTACCTGGACGCGCTGGAGCGCGAGAACAGCCTGCCCAAGATAGTGCTCTACAACATGAATCCAGGGGACTTTTACACCTTTGCGACGATGGCCGGCAATTTCATGAGCGGCCGCACCGGCGAGAGCGCGGTGCCGGGCCGGATCCAGCTCGGCAGCGGCTGGTGGTTCCTGGATCAGAAGGAGGGCATCGAGGCGCAGATCAACGCCATTTCGAGCTGCGGCCTGCTGTCGCGCTTCATCGGCATGCTGACCGACTCGCGCAGCTTCATGTCCTTCCCGCGCCACGAGTACTTCCGCCGCGTGCTGGCCAACGTCGTGGGGCGCGACATGGAACAGGGATTGATTCCGGACCGCGAGGAGCTGATCGGAACGATGATCCGCGGCATCTGTTACTCCAACGCGCGCAGCTTCCTCGGGCTGTCGATCTAGCGCGGAGGGAGGAAGCGTGCGTCCTAGAGCGGTTTGTGAAAACGCGGGGACAGACGGCTCTGTCCACACGGCGCAGTGGAGGCAGAACTTGGATAGGAGGAGGCGTGCGCGCCTAGGACAGAGACGTCAGTCCCCGGTTTTCGCTTTCTCGGGCTGTCGATCTAGGCTCGCGGGCCGGGGCCAAATGACTACTGAGTAGTTAGGCGTCGAGTTAAAGTCATTATATTAAATGACTTAGAAATGGCAGGATGACTGCGAGTAGTCATCCGGGGCGAGT
Organism: Bryobacteraceae bacterium; assembly: GCA_050012115.1. Classification (GTDB taxonomy): domain Bacteria; phylum Acidobacteriota; class Terriglobia; order Bryobacterales; family Bryobacteraceae; genus CAIVVT01. The sequence continues at coordinate 17,393 of JBEKHU010000001.1, forward strand.
TTGCCCCAGGCGCAGGGGCGGGCAGTGATATGGTATGGAAACGGCCGCGGCGGCCACGGCGGCGGCGCGCGCGGCGCGGAGGGAGGAGGGCGGAATGAGCGAAGCTGACGTATTGATCGTCGGGGCGGGGCCGGCCGGGATCTGTTGCGCGCGGACGCTGCACCGGCACGGCGTCGGGTTCAAGGTTCTGGAAGCCTCCGACGGCATTGGCGGGCGGGTGCGCAGCGACCGGCAGGACGGCTTCATCCTCGACCGCGGATTTCAGGTTCTGCTGACGGCCTATCCCGAGGCGCTGGACCAGCTCGACTACGACGCGCTGGGGCTGCGGCCGTTCCTGTCCGGAGCCATGATCCGCCACCACGGGCATTTCGTGCGGTTGAGCGACCCGGCACGCGAGCCCGGTGCGGTGCTGAACAACCTGTTCGCGCCGGTCGGGTCGTTGCTGGACAAGTACCGGCTGTGGAAACTGCGCTACGACGTGACGCACGAGAGCATTGCGGATCTGTTCGAGGACCCGGAGACCACCACCCTGCAAGCGCTGCGGCAGCGCCGCTTCTCGGCGCGCATGATCGAGACATTCTTCAAACCGCTGCTCGGCGGCATGCTGCTGGACTCCAAGCTGACCGCCTCGTCGCGGCTGTTCCATTTTGTCTTCAAGATGTTGACCGAAGGCGATGTTGCGCTGCCGGAGCAAGGAATCGGCGCGATCCCGGCGCAACTGGCGAAGAATCTGCCGGAGGGCTCGTTTCAGTTGAACACCCAGGTGCGGTCGGCCGGCCGTGGGCAGGTCGTGCTGGAGTCCGGCGAGGCGCTCCAGGCGCGGGCGGTGGTCGTGGCCGCGGACGGTCCGGAGGCCGTGCGCCTGCTGGGTCTGGGGCACGCCATCAACTCGCGCAGCGTCTCGGTGCTGTACTTCGCGGCCAAGGAGCCCCCGCTGGAAGAGCCGATGCTGGTGCTCAACGGGGGGAGCCGCGGGCCGGTGAACAACCTCTGCGTCCCCAATCTCGTGCAGCCCGGCTACGCCCCGCTAGGCGACTGGCTGGTCTCAGCGACCGTCCTGGGCTGGCCGACCAGCGACGAAAAGCTGCTCATCGACAGCGTGCGCGCGCAACTGCGGCGCTGGTACGGGCTGGTGGCGCACGAGTGGCGGCTGTTGCGGCTGTATCGGATCCAACACGCGCATCCGGTGGTTTATCCTCTGGGCTGGCAGCAGGAGCAGCGGCTGGACGCCGGGCTGTATTACTGCGGCGACCACCGCGCCACGCCGTCCTTCCAGGGGGCGATGGAGTCGGGGCGCCTGGCGGCGGAGGCGCTGCTGGGCGAGCTGGGCATCGAGGTCCAGCCGAGCCATCCGGAGCCGGCCAACGCGGCTCACCGGCGGAGCCGTCCCGGGCCACAGCCGGGCGTCGAAGAGGAAGACGACGACTGAGCCGGCGCGCGCGGCTCAGTAATATCACCGCTCCTTGGCAGTCGCGACTCGAACACATCGTCTCCACGGCAGGCCACGGGATGGCCCGCAATTCGATCACGTCAGGCGGCTTGCGAACGATAAGATACGAGAGTCCCGCCCTGGCGCGGGCACTCGTAAGGTAGCGCCTGGCATGGGGGTGGGGAAGAGTTACGCCGTTCTTCTGCTGTTGACAGGGTTGCTGCGCCTGCCGGCGCAGCAGGTCAATTTCCAGGCCAATTTCAGGGCATTCGGCTTCGAAAGCGGGCTGGGGAACCTGGGCGTTGAAGGCGTCGTGCAGGACCACCAGGGCTTCCTGTACGTGGCGACGGAAGGCGGGCTGTTCCGGTATGACGGCGAGAAACTCGAGAGCGCCGGAGACGGCCCGGGATCAACCGCCGAAGTGGAGCCCGTGGCAGGCCCGTTTTCCACATCCAGTTGAGGCGGACCGCATCCGGCCGCGGGATGCGGGCGGGGCCGTGGCGGGCCGGTATGGCACCCCCTTGACACGCAGATTCATTCGATGTAATTTCGGGCATCCTAGTCTGAAAAGGACGTTCGAGGGGGCGTCCGATCGGGGGGCGAAGCAGGCAGGGCGGCGCACCCAAGCGTAGTGTCCGCAGAACCGAAGGGAAGCAGTCTGTCATGGACGAACTGAATTGGAATCCACCCGAGGATCCGGAGCGCAAGCCGGAGGGCGAACTGAGCGAGGAGCAGGCCGACGAGGTGACGGGCGGCAAACAGGTGGACTCGTCAACGCCTCAGCTATATCACTGAGCCCACAGGCCGTCGACGGCTGGGCGAGTGTGTCCCCGGGCCCCGGGGACACGGAGCATTGGTCAGGATGGAAAGCCGGGCGGCGGCCGGGCATCGGGAATGGGCAGGATCAACGTCAGCCGGCCCGTGCGCGGGCGGGTGTCAGCGGAGGATAATCGCGCCTTCCGATGCGCTGGAGCGGCGGATGGAGGCGACTTTGCCCTCGCGCAACTGCACGTCCAGGCCACGATCGGAGCGGGTGTAGTTCAGCGTCTGCTCGCCGGCAGTGGAGGACCATTTCATGGACGGCGGTCCGAAGCGGCGCAGGACCTCGGCGGAGTCCATGCCTTCCTGGATGCCGGCGGGATCCTCATACGAGGGGGCCGGGGCGGCAGGCGCCGCGGGAGCGGGCGTGAGAGGAACGAGCGCAACGGCGGACTCCTCGGCGGCGGGCGGTGCGGCGCGGGGCGCCGGCGCGGATGGGGCAGCGGAGGAGGCGGGGCTTGTGCCGGGCATGGTGCTGCTCAGAGGTTTGAGCGTCTTGGGCGGCAGCGCGGGAATCTCTTGGCCGATTTTTCGGACCTTTTCCCCGACGGTGTTGCCCAGGCGCTGAGCCGCTCCGGCCGTGGCGGCGGCCGTGGCAGCGCCTAACGAATGTTCCACGATGGCCTGGGCGGCGAGGCACACAGGCAGCGCAAACAAGGCTATTCCAATGCGCGGAAACATAAATCTGCCTCTGCCGACAGTATAACTCGCAGTGTGCCGAACACTTGCTTAAAATCTCGGGTCATGCCAGATGAATAGTACCGCGACAGTAATGGCAGGCAGTTCCGTGGAGGTGGTTTCAGCCGCTTTTCGGGGGTGGCGGGTTGCCGGCGGGGGGCCGCGGCAAACGAGATCCCGGACGGCCTCGCCGGCGAGAAAAGCCTGCGCGGCACAGGCAGGATGGGCTATCATTGACCACACAAAAGCATGGATTCGCCCGTGGAATCCGTGTAAACTCAACAAACGCCGGTGGGGATGGGCGAGGAGACTCATTCCGATTCCGGCTCAGGCCAACCAAGACAGAAAGGATGCGAGTTTGATTATGACCAAGCGTGTATTCGCTGCTATGGCCCTGCTGTGCGCAGGATTTGCCCTGTCCGCCCAGCAGCCGCCCAAGTCCCTTACCTCGGTCTCCACGTTCAAGGTGAGTCCGGGGCAGGAGAACGCGTTCGTAGAAAAGGGGAGAGGCTTTGCGCCCCTGCTCGACAAACTGATGGCGTCGGGCATCGTCACGGCCTACGGCATCGACGTCGACATGCTGCATGTGCCGGGCGAGAACAACGTCGGATTCTGGGTGGAAGTGCCCGATTTTACGGCGTTGGATAAAGCGCAAAAGGCGCTGGATGAATTCGAGGCAGCCAATCCCAGGCTGATGGGGGATCTGCGCGCCATGGCCGACATGACCACGCATCGCGACCTGATCATCGGCGCTCGGGAAAAGAACGTCGGGAGCGTACCGGCGGGCAGCAAGCCGGTCAACGACTTCGATATAGCCCGGGTGAAGCCGGGGCGGATGGACGATTTCATGGCGCTGTTCCGCAAGTACGACAAGCCCGTGCTCGACAAGCTGGTGGCGGACGGGGTGATCTATGGCTATGAGCTCGACACCGAAGCCGTGCACACGATGGAGCCGGGCCTGGTGTGGGGCATCGTGATGATGCCGGACCTGGGCATCAAAGACAAGGTGTGGACGGCGTTTGTGGCGTCGTACAAGAACCTGCCGGAGGAGGAGCGGAACATGGTGGACAAGATGTACGAGGACACGATCGTCCCCGGTTCGCACCGCGACAGCCTCTCGGTGAGCGTCGTGTTCAAGTCGAAGTAGCGCCGGGGCGCGGCGGAATTCCGGCGGCGCCGGGTTTGGCACCCGGGCCAGACGAAGGCTGGCGAGGGGCGTAGTACTGGAGCCCCTAGTACGACCGCGGTTGAAACCGGGAGGGGAAAACAATATTCTTGCTTTGGAAGCACGGATTGGAGGAATCCGACTCTGGTCCTCTTTCAAGGGGGGCTTGATCTTGCCGCAGCACTCAAGCCCCTTTCTAATCGATCGACGCTTGACAGCCGTCTGGCGCAGCTCCACGAAACAGCCCCCATTCCCAAGCCCAGACCCCTAACACCAGGAGCGCCCGCCGGGCCCGACCGCTCTCCAGCGTGCGGAAGGCGCAGCGAAACGGCGTGTCCGTTTCTTTCCCGCTGGGCAGCGCTGAATCGCAGCGCGCTCGTTGCCGCTGCTCGCATTCCCAGGGATAAAGTCAGCCGGGCGGCGCGCGCAAGCGGAGGCGCGGGGATTTCTGCCACAGGCGGTTCAAGCAGTAATAGGACAATTCGAAGCTAGTTCTGGACCCTTTGGGTTCTTGTAGTTACGCAGGGCTCGGGTAGCTTTATGAGTAGCAGGATCCCCGCCGGACGCTGTGCGAAAAGATCGATTCTTCCGGCGGGAGTGAGGCTCTCATGAAGAAAACGGTGTTAGTCCTGGCGGCGGCAGTCCTGTCGGCGGCAGCCGCACATGCCGGCACGATCTACCTGGATTTCGCCTACAGCGGGCCTGGGGTCAACGCCAGCGGCGTCCTGACAGCGACGACGGTGGCCCCGGACGAGTACCTGATTACGGGGGTCACTGGCCAGCGGAATGGCACCCCAATTACGGCTTTCCTATATCCGACGACAGGGGCTCCGGGTAGCCTGGTCTACATCTCCAATGGGTCCAGTATCGACAACCTGCTTTTTCTGCCGCCGTTGCCGGGCCCCTTCAGTAACTGGAATGGGACGAACGACTCCCCCAGCGGTTTTGTTTTTCAGACGAAGGACGGGCAATTCAACCCCTATACGACCAACGGCGTGACGTACGAGTACAACCTGTCGGTGGGCGGTTCCGGTTATGGGATCCCGATCCAGTTCTCAGCCACGCCGGAGGCGCCCGAGCCGGCGACGCTGGCGCTGCTCGGCAGCGGCCTGTTGGGATTGGGCAGGCTGGCACGGCGCCGCGTGGGACGGGCGGGGCGTGCGCGGGCGGGCGTGAGAATTAATGATACGGACGTCGCAAATTCTCTAAAGACTGGCGGCGATTGTCCGATAGGGTAATGGAACTAAATAATTCAGGTCATGGAACCTTTGGGATCTAGTATTTGCGTGCAGTGCAGAGTAAGTTTTGAATTGGCAGCAAGAATTAGAGCCGACCTGTCCGCCTGAGGTTGTGGCTCAAATATGAAAAGGTCTAACCCGGGTGAACAAGCCACCCAACGAAACAAAAGGAGAAATTGAGTCATGTCTTATGTGAAGAATTTCCTGAAGGACGAAGAAGGCCAGGACATGGTGGAATACACCCTCTTGCTGGCTTTCGTCGCTCTGGCCGCCGGCGCCGCCTATGTGACCATCGGCAACAACATCAGCGGCATTTGGAGCAAGGCCCAGACCGACATCACCAACGCCGCCGCGGCAGCGAAGTAGTCGCGCGGGCGTGTCGCTTGCGGCAGGGCGAGACGATCGCCCTGCTGGGGTCGTCCGGTCCCGAGGGTGCCCCCGGGGCCGGGGACGCCGACCGCGCCGTTTGAGGCCGGCCGAAGCGGGGTTTTATGGGGCTGTGGCGGCGTCATCCGGATTGGGGACGTACGATGTGCTTCTCTGGCCTCGGGTGGACGTCGCGCTGGTTGCGTTTCGAGCCTGATGTGCGATCGTCTCGATCGCGTGCGGCGGAGTGACCAGGAACCGGCAGGGATGCCTGTTGCTGGTTTTTGAGTCCGAAAGTAATACAAGGAGAAATTGAGTCATGTCTTATTTGAAGAACTTTCTGAAGGACGAAGAAGGCCAGGACATGGTGGAATACACCCTCCTGCTGGCTTTCGTCGCTCTGGCCGCCGGCGCCGCTTACGTGACCATCGGCAACAACATCAGCGGCATTTGGAGCAAGGCCCAGACTGACATCACCAACGCCGCCGCGGCTGCGAAGTAGTCGCGCGGGCGTATCACCTGCGGCAGGGCGAGACCATCGCCCTGCTGTGATTCTCTCGTCTTTAGGCGCCGCGACTCTGGAAGCATTGGCCTCGCTGGACCGACGCCGCCAGAGTCTACGTTTGTGGGTAAGAACCAGGCGGATGGGCAGCCTGATGTGGATCAGGCCAGCCGCCAAACGCCTCTAAAGGAGGAATGGGAACGTGTCCTTTCTTAAGAACTTTCTGCAGGACGAACAAGGCCAGGACATGGTGGAATACACCCTCTTGCTGGCTTTCGTCGCGCTGGCCGCCGGCGCCGCTTACGTTACCATTGGTAACAACATCAGCGGCATATGGAGCGTGGCCCAGACTGACGTTACGAACGCCGCCGCGGCTGCCAAGTAATCGCGCGGGCTGGTCACCTGCAGCAGGGCGAGACCATCGCTCCGAAGGGATTGGTGTGTCCCGCAGATCTACTTGATTCACTATCGTCCCGACCGCTGCGGGCGGAAAGACCAGGCACCGGCGTGAATGCCGGTGCCTGGTCTTTTTTGATGAAGGGACGTTTCCCGCCTAATAACTTCGAGTTAGATAAGCAAGTCTTCCCGCCCGTCTTTCCTTTTCTCCGCCGTCGCGACACAGGTCCGGAGGACGCACACTATTCCTATCAGATCGCGACCGGCGCGCACAGGCATCCTGCAGGGGAAAGCGCGCATCCTGGCCAGGAGAAAGTGTAAATTAGCCGAGCTTATAAGGCGGCCGGTATTTGTAAAACAGATATTGGTTCGCGGCGTCGTTGTTGGTGAAGCGCTCGGCCCGAGCGTCCCATTCGAGATAGCTGCGGGTCTTGAGCGCCACATTCCCGAGCAGCGTGGCCGAGGTAGAGAGATGGCCGGTGAGAGTGTCGCAATTGGCGGGCTTGCGGCTCTTGATGCAATCCAGGAAGTTGCGGGCATGCGCGGCGGGGTTGATGCTGCCCTGGGCGCTGCGCGGCTCCATGGCCGGTTTCCGACTGGTGGCCCAGGCTTTCTCGTGCTCGCGGTCGAGCGGAGTGCGCGCCGGCACGTCGACGGCGGAGTTCAACTCGGGCACAACTTCCCAGCCGTGCATGTCGATGTACATGGTGCCCTTGGTGCCGCGCAGCTCCATCTCGGAGCTCTTGACGTTGCCGCCCGCGGCGTTACAGTTGATTTGCGAAAAAGTGACCATGGTTCCGCCGAAGTCCCACAGCACCTCCAGCGTGTCCGGCACCTCGCGATTATCCCGCGCGGCGTATTTGCCGCCCATGGCGGCGACGGCCAGCGGCGCGTCCTTGCCCAGGCACCAACGCAGGACATCCATGTAGTGCACGCCGAAGTTGGTAAGCTGCCCGCCGGAGTAGTCGTAGAACCAGCGGAAACGGTAGTAGGTGCGGTTCAGATTGTAGGGCCGCCAGGGCGCTGGCCCGAGCCACTGGTTCCAGGCCTCGGCGCTGGGCGGCGGGCCGTCCGGCGGATTGCCGATGCCGCGCGGCCACTCGTTCACGAGGTGATAGGCCTTGGCCATCGTCACCTGGCCGATGCCGCCTGCCCGGACGAACTCGGTGGCTTCCTTCACGAACGCCGCGGAGTGCCAGTTCAGGCCCACCTGGACGATGCGCCTGGTCGCGGCGGCGACCTCGACCATCCGCCGCCCTTCGTGCACGGTCAGCGAGAGCGGTTTCTCGCAGTACACATCCTTGCCGGCGTGGCAGGCGTCGACGAACATCAGCGCGTGCCAGTGGTCGGGCGTGGCGATGACCACCGCGTCCACGGTGTTGTCATCCAGCAGCTTGCGGTAGTCGGTGTACTTGCGCGGATGAGCGCGCGAGTTCCGGATCGCGAAGTCCATGTAATCGTCGCGCAGGTCGCACAGGGCCACCGTCTCCTGGTCGGCCCATTCGAGAAACGCGTGGTGCACCTGGTCGCCCCGGTTCCCAACTCCGATATAGCCCATGCGGACGCGATCGTTGGCGCCCAGAACGCGGGAGTAGCTCAGCGCGGTCATCCCGGCGATGCGTTGGAAGTCCCGGCGGGAGAATCCGTCCATGGCGAGGTCCTTTCTGTGGAGCAAACTTGCGACCTACATCCTATACAACGCGCGAGGGGAGGCCGCGCGGCCGCGGGCGCGCGTTATGCA
>JBEKHU010000002.1:0-21133 GCA_050012115.1 Bryobacteraceae bacterium
TGGCTGTCATGGCCATCGCCGACACCGCCAAGTTCACCCTCGAGCGCCTCAAGCGCCGCGTCTTCTGACCGGTTCCTTTCGATGTCCTCGTTGCAGCTTCTGCACTTCGCCGTTGCCTTCGCCGCCGCCTTTGCCGCCGGCGCCATCAACTCCGTTGCCGGGGGCGGCACCCTGATCTCTTTCCCCACCCTCATCTGGCTTGGCCTGAACTCAGTCACCGCCAACGCCACCAACACCGTCGCCATCTGGCCCGGCTCCCTCGGCGGCATGTGGGGCTTCCGCCGCGAGCTCCGCACCGCCCACTCGCGCCTGCTCATCCTGCTCCTGCCGAGCCTCGTCGGCGGCCTCGCCGGCGCCTGGCTGCTGCGCTACACTCCGCCCGCCATCTTCGACCGCCTCGTGCCTTTCTTGATCCTCTTCGCCACTCTGCTCTTCATGGCCCAGGAGCCCGTCCAACGCCTCCTCAAAACCGCCGGCGCGGCCCAGCACGGCTCCTGGAAGTGGCTCGCCGGCGCGGCCGTCTTTCAGCTCTTTGTCGCCTTCTACGGCGGCTACTTCGGCGCCGGCATCGGCATTCTGATGCTGGCCGCGCTGAGCATCCTCGGCCTGACCGACATCCACCAGATGAACGGCCTGAAGAACCTCTTCGCGCTGTCGATCAACGGCGTGGCGGCAATCTACTTCATCTGCTACGGCATGCTCTACTGGCCCGACGCCCTCGTCATGGCCGTGGGCGCGATCGCCGGCGGCATCGGCGGCTCCGGCCTCGCTCGCAAACTCGGTCGCACCGCCGTGCGCCGCATCGTCGTCGCCATCGGCTTCGCGATGGCCATCTCGCTGTTCATCAAGAAGTGACCGCTGCCCGCCCGGTTCGGGCTTCAGCGCTGTCAGCCATCACTTAAGTGGCCGGCGTGGCTCAGGAGCGTGCTCTGTTGCGGCGTAACGCTGCGATCACTCCCAGCCCGCTCGCCAGGATGCCAATGGTTGCGGGTTCCGGTGCGGAGTTGTTCGTGGGGTCCGGAATGGGGTTGATCGAGTCGAGTTCGATAAACGCGTTGCCACCCGTGTTGAAAGCAAAGCCGTCCGAGAAGAAGTATCCGCTCCCGAATGACAGGCCCAATCGCGTCACGCCGGAGAGTGCGGCGTCGAATTGCGTGGTAATAGCCGAGTTCTCGGTGCCCACGTGGCCGTAATAGTTGCTCCATTGGGACGGATCGAAGTTCACGGTCAACGTCACGTCCTGACCGTTGTTCATCGACGTCACGAACGCAGCAGTGGGATTAGACCACCATTCGTTGGGGGTGCCGTTGGGCACGCCGGGCGTGCCGTTAGGCAGGATGCCCCCCATAAACATCAAGCGCAGGCCCGCATTGCTCCCCACTTCGCCGGTATAAGTCTCGCCGACGATCCCGGAAGCGGCGAACTGTTGTCCCGGATCAAGCTGGTCGTTGTTCAGGCTGAACGTAGCCGTCAAGCCTGTATAGCCGCTCAGATTCCCGAGCAGGATGCCGTTGTAAGCGGCGGAAGCGCCCGCCATGGAAGTCCCCGTGCGAAAGTAGTTGACCACACCCTGGTCGGGAGAGCTCTGACTGCTGCCAGTGGGGATCGCGCCGATCACCGCGCTCCCGAGCTGCGAGGCCCCCGGCGCAAAGGATGTGTAATTGCCGCTCGAGTCCGTGCTCCCCTCGGACCAATAGGCGGCATTGAGGATAGCACTGGCATGTACGGAAGGAACAAGCACGCACGCCGCTAGTAAAGGCAGCAATCTCGAGAGATTTCCGCCAATCGTGGATCGCAGCCTCTTGGTTCTTTTAACAGAAAGGTAATTCATTACAACCAAATTGTAAAAAAGAGCCGGTGGCGACCACAGTACTTGAACGAATGATAAAGTACTGAAACTACGGCACATTAGTCCCATGACCGCCGACGGCATTGGCGGCTCGGACCTGGCCCGCAAACCGGTCCGCACCGCCTTCCACCGAATCGTCGTCGGCATCGGATTGGCCTTGGCCATCTCGCTGTTCATCAAGAAGCGACCGCCACCCGTTCCGTTTGCGCTCCGCCTCCGCCAGCCGCTAACCTGAACGCAATTCGTTTCTCCTTTATGAAACTCAACCCCACCCGGCGCACGCTTCTGCAAACCCTCGCCGCCGCCGTCCCTGCCGCGGCCGTCGAACTCCCGCCCTCCATCGCCGCCTTGCCCTCCCGTGCCGCGGAAGCCAAGCCCATCACCCCCGCCGAGCGCCACCAGCGCATCGAGCAGGCCCAGCGCCTGATGCATGCGCACAAGCTCAATGCCATCTGCCTCGCCGGCGGCTCCTCGCTGGCCTACTTCGCCGGCATCCGCTGGGGCAACTCCGAGCGCGCGCTGCTGTTCGTTCTGCCCGCCTCGGGCGATCCCTTCTTTGTCGTGCCGGCTTTTGAGGAAGACCGCGCACGCCAGCAGATGGCCGCCGCCTTCCCCGGCGAGCGCCTCGCTGTTTCCACCTGGGAGGAAGACCAAAGTCCCTATGAGAAAATCGCCGCGGAACTGAAGACTCGCGGCCTCGCTACCGGCCTCCTCGGCATCGAGGAAACCATGCCTTTCGCCTTCTCCGACGGCATCGCCAAGGCCCTGCCGGCGGCGAAAATCGTCTCCGCTACGCCCGTCACTGCCGGTTGCCGGATGATCAAGTCCCAGCACGAGCTCGATCTGCTCCAACTGGCCAACGAAGCCACTCTGGCCGCCTTTGCCGCCGCCTGGCGCGAGATCCGGCCCGGCATGACCCCGGCCGATATCTCGTCCCTGATCGCCGCCGCCCACCAGCAGCAGGGCTTCCGCGGCTACGCCATGGTTCTGTTGAACGAGTCTTCGGCCCTGCCCCACGGCGGCTCCGCGCCTCAGGTGGTGCGCGAGAACTCGATCGTGCTCATCGACGGCGGCTGCACCGCCCAGGGCTACGAGTCCGACATCTCCCGCACCTTCGTCCTCGGCCAACCCACCGACCGTATGCGGCGCGTCTTCGACATCGTTCACCGCGCCCAGTCCGAAGCCCTGCGCGCCGCCCGCCCCGGCGTGCCCTGCGCCACCGTCGACCGTGCCGCCCGCAAACTCATCGAGGACGCCGGCTACGGCCCCGGCTACAAGTACTTCACCCACCGCCTCGGCCATGGCATCGGCCTCGACGGCCACGAGTGGACGTACCTGCGCCCCGGCAACACCACCCCGCTCGAAGCCGGCATGTGCTTCTCCGACGAACCCGGCATTTACCTCCCCGGCGAGTTCGGCATCCGCCTCGAAGACTGCTTCCACGTCACCGCTTCCGGCGCCCGCCTCTTCACCCCGCCCAGCCCCTCTTTGGAACGCCCCTTCGACGCCTCCTGACCCACATCACATCTTGGGAGCCGTCTGGGAAATCACCTGAAAACGGGGCACTTCCAGGTTCTTGTGCGCCTGAAGCAACGCGAGGTGACCGCAGCCTGGGGCCGCCGGAGTCGGGCCCGCAAGAGAAGAATCAGACAAAAAGGTTTTACTATCTTTTGACATTCGTGTGGAGTACAATTCGCCCTAACCAGGAGGCTGCAACGGAGTTCCTGGTCCATGTCCATCCCTGGAGGTAACCTCATGCGCTCAGCCATCGCAGTTCTCGTGGCCTTGGCCTTGTCCCTCCCCACTTTCGGCGCCCCGCCGGCTCCCACGCAAGATGAGATCAAGAAACAGGTTTCGAAACTGAAGACCGGAACTAAGGTGACCATTCGTCTTCTGAGTAAGGAGAAGGTCAAAGGGGTCGTGACCGCCGTGAATGATCGTGAGATAGAGCTAACGGTGCAGCAGAACAAGCAGGAGGCGAAAAGGAGCATCCCGATCGACCAGATCAAGGAACTGAGCAAGGCGACCCCGACATGGGTGGTGGCGACTATCGTAGGAGTCGGCGCCGTTGTTGTGGTGATCGCGATCCTCGGCGCTGTTATCTTGACACATAATGATTAAGCTCGGAGCCCTGTAGGCGCACGTATATCGACTGGATTCGCGGCCTGCCGCGCCGGGCGGGCCCCGGAGGGGGACCCGTGCGGTCGTCGCCGGAAGACTCAGTTCGGGTCCGGCTGAGTTCGCCTCAACACCGGCATGCTGCGCTCCCGCACTCCGAGTTTGGACCGGATCGCGGAAACTTGGCTTAGACTCTCTCGCCGCCTGCGCCCCACCGCCCCATGAGAAGCCTTGTGATACGCTGGCTCGTACCGGGAGCACAATCTCCCGGACCTACCGGCGCGATCCTTGGATGAATTGTCGCCTGCTCGCGGCCGGGCTGATGAATTGGGCCGGAAACGCAGGTTAGCTTGAGTTCCAAGGAACGGCTTGCATAGTTATGACGTTTGACATCGAAGCCGACTGGGTGCTCAACCAGCTCTGCAATTACGACTGCGAATACTGCGCTGACCACTCTTTCACCGAGCACCGCCTGGTCGGACGAATCTCCCCGCAACAGTATTTGGACTTCTTTGACTCGACGGGAAAAACCTGGTTGCTGCACATCACGGGCGGTGAGCCATTCTTATACCCCGACTTTGTCCGCCTCTGCCAGACACTCACCTCGCGGCATTACATCTCCCTCAATTCCAACCTCTCTTCTCCGCGTGTGCGCGACTTCGCGGCGCAGGTCGACCCATCGCGCGTCCAATTCGTCCATTGCGCGGTTCACGTCGAACAACGCGATCGCCGCAAAGGCTGGAACAGTCTGCAAGCCAATCTGACCGCGTTGCTCGAACGCGGTTTCCCGCTCTTCGCCTCGCTGGTCATGACCCCTGCTGCGTTCGCCGGCTTCCCGCGCGTGGCGGAATCGTTTACGCCCCTGGGGGTTCCACTGATTCCGAAGTCCATCCGCGGCGCCTACGAGGGTCGCTGGTATCCCCAGGCCTACACCGAAACCGAGCGCGCCCAGTTCCGCCGCTTCTCCCAACAAGCCGAACGGATAGCCATCACCAGCCCGGCGCAACCCTTTCGCCATCATCCCACCGTCAATCCGCTGATCGACCGCGATTATCTCGACGGATTCCCCGATTTCACCGGCATTCCCTGTTCCGCCGGCCGGACGACTCTTGCCATCGGTTATGACGGCAACATCTTCCGCTGCGGGCCGAAAACGCTGCTCGGCAACATTTTTGAGCGGCGGCTCGATCTGATGGCCGCCGACCGGCCTTGCGATGACGCGTTCTGTGGCGCCTACTACTGCCTGCGCTATTCCCGTTTTGATCGCGAGGCTCTGGCCGATTACCCGCGCCAGACCGCGCCGAATGTGTTCCAGCAGGCGCGGATCATCACCCGCAGCCTGCGCCGGAAGATTCGGAATCGGCTCGCGGAATCCTCTTACCCGCCGCGCCCCTGACTCATCGCTGACGCCGCTGGCCGAGGCGGACGGCATTCCCAATCCAGCTCCGTGATGCGTTCTTTATGGAGCACCCCAGCGCAACGCGAGGCCCCGGTCGCCGCGACCGAGCATCGGGCTGAGGCGCGGCAACAGAACCGAAGTGCGCCGGGACAGTGAACCGCCGTCGCGGCTCTCGCGCGTCTGGACCACAAAACGGCCGATGAAGAAACCCATGGCGCCGCCGGCCAGGACGTCAGAGGCAAAGTGGTCCCGCCCTGTGACACGCGAGACGCTGATCGCCGCGGCCACCGTGTACGCGAGAATCGGCACCGCTTTCTTGTTGCGATACCTGCTGGCCACAACCGAAGCGAAGGTCCACGAAGCGATGGCATGCCCCGAAGGGAAGGAGTAGTCGCCCTTGAGGAAATGTCCACCGCCGTCACCCTGGTTGGGCCGTTCCCTGCCCGCCGCGAGCTTCAGCGCGCCGACGACGATCGCGCTGTCGGTCAGAGCCTGGATCAGCAGTCCGCCGGTCTCGAACGCCTTCTGGTCGCGTTTGTGTTGACCCGCGACGGCAAAAGCAAGCGCAGCCGGGTAGAGGGCCCAATACTGCCCGAACGGGCTCATCACTTTGCCGAAAGTGTTGGGCGGGCCGTCGCGCGGGATTCCACTCGTCAGGCGGCGGTCATAGACGATAAAGACACCCGTCCCCGCGCCGAACAGGGCCCACCATTTCGCATCCCCCTCGGTCATGTGGAACGGGCCGGTCCAGATCGGCTTCTGGTCGAGCAGCGTGTTTTCGACGGCATGCTTGAGCAGCATGCCCAACCCGCCGCTGTCGAGGGAATAGGAGAGGCGGTCGCGCCGGTCCTGCCTGGGGTCAGGCTGAGCCGTGGACGCGGGCTGCCCCGGGTCCGGAGGACCGGACTGCGCCCAGGCGGCGAAGCTCACGGCCAGTGAGAATGCGACCGCGCATGCCCGCTTGCGCCACGCACCCGGGCCGCGGCCCCATCCCAATCGTTTCCTGCCTCGGATCATGGAGCGAATTGCTCCAAGTATGCCAGATCTCGTTTTCCTCAGAACCATGGACAGCGGGGCCTCCAGGTCCGGCTGCCGCGTGCGTTGCCTGCGCAGCGCGCCCGGCCCGGCGTGGATGACTACCATGTAGCCGTATCGACTTCTAATCTTATTGATTCTAAACTAGAAAAATCAAGAAATGCCTACCTGGTAGTCATCTCGGTCCACGCCGGACCTCTAGGTCTGGCTCCCGCTCGTGTCCCCGAGCCGTCTGCCGCACCGCGCAAAAAATGGCCTGCGTCCGCCGCTGGCCAGGTCGTCGTGGATAGTTCTGAACACTTTACTTGCCCGCCCCGGCCGGACGGTACTTCACTTCGGCCGCCAGCGCCTTGTCGGCCTCATCCACCGTGAGCAACGGCGTCGTGTGTAGCCGCACCGTCCCGCTCCCGCTGGCCGTGGTCGCAATCGCCGCCGCCGCCACGTTGTCCGGCAGATCGACAATCAGCACGACATCATCTTCTCCGAACGAGAAATGGAAGCTCTCCAGTTTCCCGCCCAGCGCCTTCACCGCTGCCTGAACCGCCGCCCGCCGCCCCGCGGCGGTGTCTTTCTTCAGCCCTTGCAGCCCCCCGGCAGTGTAACTGCCCTGAATCAAGTATTTCGGCACTTGCCTACCTCCTGTCCTGTGAGGGTAACCTCGAAACCGTACTCAGTCAAGCAGATTTAAAGAACAGTCCGCATCACTTTGTCTGGGAGCGAGGCCGCCCCTTCGGAACCTGCGCCCGCTGCGCCCAAAGCATGAAGCCCGCCAGATCGGCTCAGCGCCTCCTGCCGCCCTGTCGTCCAACCGCCGTCGATTCCATGCGCCCTCCGTCCCGCAGCCGTTCACGCAACTCCCGGAAACAACATGGGCGGGCCTTCCCCGGACCCGCCCATGAAAACTGATCAGTGCTGCTTTGGGTTAGTTCACGCGCCTGCGCCGTAACAGTGCGGCTGCAGCCAGTCCGCCCGCCAGCAGCAGCCAGGTCGCTGGTTCCGGAGCCATCTGACCATACGACACGTTGTTGAGATTGAGGCCAAAGCCGGAAGATGTTACCAACACGGAGTTGAAGGGAGTTGTGTCGGTAACTCCCAGAAAGTCCAGCGCGGAGTATCCGTTTCCCGAGCTGCCTTGAGTTATGATTTGGCCGTTCGACAGCGTGAAGTTCACGCTGCTCCCGTCGAATGTGTCGTAGTACAAGGCGAAGCCGGTAACGTCTCCCGGCAACGAGGTCAGGATGTTGGGAACCCCAGTGGTCTGGTTTTGGGATGACAGGACAGCCGGATCTCCACTGACGCCGAAGCCGACATTAAGGAGTTCGCCGTCTGATAACGAAGCTCTGGTCGAGAAGATCACGCCGGAGTAAGTGACGGACGCCGTTCCGGTTCCGATGATAATGTAGTCATAAACTAAGCCCGGGTCTGGGATGGTGACTTTAGTGATCCCACCCGACATGGCAGCGCTCCAACTGGCATAGCTGGCATAGGTAACGGCTCCAGCGTAAGACGGCGCGACGCTCAAGCAGGCGACAGCCAGAACGAGCCCGACCCGCAAGACTGATCTGCGTGAAAACATGATTTGACCTGATCCTCTTCCCCTGCTCCAGAATCTTAGTGGAAATATAAATCATCTTAATGGAATTAATAGTCCACCGTCAAGAGAATTAAAGGTCTTTATGTAATGATTCTGGACGGTCACGTACATACTAGAGTTTCCATTTTGGACCCATCGAATCAGGCCCTCCCGCGGACGCGCAGGGAATGGGCCGGAGGCGGAAGCGGGCGGGTCCACCATAGAGCCGGCGCGGCGATGTTACCCTCGAAACAGATACCTCATGAGTTCGATACTAGGCAAAACCCGCGCCGGCCTGCGCGGCGCGATCCTCAGCGGCGCGGAGCCCGCCTCCGACTCTCCGCCCGCTCTCCAGATCCAGAGCGAGACCCTGCCCAACGGCCTCAGCGTCGTCCTGGCCGAGGACCGTTCGCGCCCTGTGACCAACCTCCAGGTCTGGTATCACGCCGGCTCCAAGGACGAGCAGACCGGCCGCACGGGCTTCGCCCACCTCTTCGAGCACCTCATGTTCCGCGGCTCCAAAAACGTCGCCCCCGAGCAGCACATGCGCCTGGTCCGCCAGGCCGGCGGCCAGGTCAACGCCTACACCAGCTTCGACCAGACCGTTTATTGGGAGACCTTCCCCTCCAACTACCTGGAACGCATGCTCTGGCTCGAGGCCGACCGCATGGCCTCGCTCGACATCAGCCAGGAGAACTTCACCAAGGAACGCGAGGTGGTCAAGGAAGAGCGCCGCATGCGCTTCGAGAGCCAGCCCTATGGTCTGGTCTCCGAGGCCGTCCTGGCCGAAACCTACAAGGTCTACCCCTATAAGCACCTGCCCATCGGCTCGGTCGAGGACCTCGAACGTGCCTCCCTCGCCGATGTCCGGGAGTTTCACGACACCTTCTACGTCCCCAATAACGCGACCCTCGTCCTGGTCGGCGATTTCGACGCCGCCGTGGCCTTCAAGCTCGCCCGCGCCCATTTCGGCCCGCTACCGCGCGGCCGCGACGTGCCGCGGGTGAAAGTCGAGGAACCGGCCCACACCGCCCCCGCCGGCGGCACGGTCAAACTCGCCAACATCCCGTTGCCCGCCGTGACGCTGTCCTGGATCTTGCCGCCGATGCGCCATCCCGACACCTACGCCCTCGACGTCGCCGGCATTATCCTCAGCTCCGGCCAGAGTTCGCGCATCTACCGCAAGCTCGTTTATGAAGAGCAGCTCGCCCAGTACGCCTTCGGCCAGGCGCAGACCCTCGAGGGTCCCTCGTTCTTCTTCGGCGCGGCCGTCGTCAACCAGGGCAAGGATATCGAGAAGCTCTCCGCCGGACTGTTGAGCGTCATCCAGGAGCTGGGCAAAACCCCGCCCGCCTCCGACGAGCTGGTCAAGGCCAAGAACCAGCTCATCGCCGGCTTTATCACCGGACGCGAGGGCGTCCAGTCCAAGGCCGACTCGCTCGGCCGCTGCGCCGTCTTGCTTGGCGACCCGTCGCGCTACAACACCGAACTGGAACGCTATCGCCAGGTTTCGGCCGAGGATGTCCGCCGTGTCACCGCCCAATACCTCGCTCCCGGCAGCCTGACCCGCCTCGTCTTCCCCGCCTCCGCCCCACCCTCAGGCCCGGCAGAGGAAAAACCCGGGAGTGAGAAGCAATGACGAGGCGCGAGCTCTTGGTAGCCAGCGCCGCCGCCACCGCCCTGGCCCGCGGCCAATCCGCCAACCAGACCCCGAATCAGGACGCCCCCGCCACTCCCAATCAGAACAGCAGGAAAATGACCCCACCGCCCCCCTCCGCGCCCCGTCCCTACGCCTTTCCCAAGCCCGTGCGCTGGCAACTGCCCAACGGCCTCACCGTCTATGTGATTGAGGACCACCGTCTCCCGGTGGTCACCTACGCCCTGGAGATCCTGGCCGGCAACTGCGACGTGGAACCGGCCAAGTCCGGCCTGCCCAGCCTCGTCGCCGGCCTGCTGCGGGAAGGCGCCGGCGCGCGCACCTCGCCTGAGATCTCGGCGCTGGTCGACGGCTGTGGCGGCAGCATGGGCGCCGGCGCGGGCGACGACGTCACCACCGCCGGCGGCACGTTCATGAAGAGCTACGCCGCGCTGGGCCTGGAGTTGCTCGCCGACATCGTGCTGCGGCCGCGCTTCGCCCAGGACGAGATCGCCCGCCGCGTCGAGCAGGTGCTCTCGGGACTGGCCGTCAACCTGGACGACCCGTCCTACCTCATCTCGCTCGTCGCCTCGCGCGTGATTCTCGGCAATCACCCTTACGCCTATCCCGGCGACGGCACCCCCGCCACCATCAGCGCGTTGCGCCGCGACGACCTGACCGGCTACTGGAAACGCTACTACGCGCCGCACCGGGCCTGGTTCGCCATCTCCGGCGACGTGACGTCGGAAGAGGGTATCCTCATGGCGGAAAAGGCCTTAGGCGCCTGGAGAGGCGATGCCACGGCGCCTGCTTTCTTGCCGCCGCCGATGCCGCGCGGCGCGCGCGTGGTCATCATCGACATGCCCCAGGCCGTGCAGACCCAGATCTCCATCGGCCAAACCGGCATCCCGCGCAACCATCCCGATTTCATGGCCTTGAATGTGGCCAACCAGATCTTCGGCGGCAGCTTTAACTCGCGTCTGAACATGAAGATCCGCGCCAAGGAAGGGCTGACCTACGATGCCAGTTCGGGCTTCGAGGCGCAGCGCCAGGCCGGCCTGTTCACGGTCAACACTTTCACCCGCACCGAGAAGACCGCCGAAGCCGTGCGCATGATCGTCGATCTGCTCAAGGAATTCCACGACAACCCCGCCCAGCAGGAGGAGTTCGACGAGGCTAAGTCCTTCATTAGCGGCAGCTTCGCCTTGGCCACCGAGACCTCCGGCCAGGTGGCCGAACGGATCCTCTCGGCGGCCGTGAATGGCCTGGGCGAGGATTACTGGACCGGCTACCGGGAGCGCCTGGATGCGCTTACCATCGGCCAGGTCCGGGCCGCGGTGCAGCGGTTCATCGAGCCCGAAAAGCTGTCGATTGTGGCGGTTGGCAACGCGCAGGCGTTCTCCAAAGAACTGGCCGCCTACGGCCCGGCGACCGTGATCCCGCAGACGGAACTGGACCTGATCGCGGCTAATCTTCGAAGCGCAAAAACGACCGCAAAATGACCGTGCGGGCCGCATCGTGAAATGCACGGTGAATTTCAATAAGTCCTTTAGAAAACCGTAGATACACGGTGAAGTACGGTTTTCACCCCAAAATGCGTGGTTTTTTGCGGTTAAGTCCTTTAGAAAACCGTAGATACACGGTGAAACACGGTTTTGACCCCAAAATGCATGGTTTTTTGCGGTTAAGTCCTTTAGAAAACCGTAGATACACGGTGAAACATGGTTTTCACCCCAAAATGCGTGGTTTTTGCGGCTAAGTCCTTTAGAAAACCGTAGATACTCCGTGACGCACGCTAAGTCCTTTAGAATTCCATAGTTACGCGGTACGTGCGCGCAGTTTCGCGGTGAAATGCGGCTAAGTCCTTTAGAAAACCGTTGTTACGCGGAAACGCAAAAAACCCGCAAAAAACGGTGTTTTTACGGTAAAAACACGGTGTTTTCACGGTGAATTCGTGAATTGCGCGCGGCGGTGCACGGCGTGCCGGACGGGCAAGCGGCACTGAAACCCGGAGCTTGCAGGACGGCACGGGGGCCTTCCTGGAATGGGTATTCCTTAGGGTTGGTTAATCTAGGATGAATCGTTCGCCCTCTTTCGGCCTATCTTTCGACCTCAATCAAATATCTCCCGGTCTCGTGCCGGATATATTACTCCGAAAGTCTGATACGATGATCTTGTAGGCTGAGGCGGGTCAAGCTAACGCGCCGCCCCATGAGCCTGTTGAAAGGCTTCGCAGCGGATTCCTCCTCCGAATCCTCCTCCAATCTCCGCTGCGAAGCCATTTTCTTTTTCGCCACCCCGACCGAACGAATGGCGGGCGATTCTCGTCTGTTGAAATGAGCTTCTTGCGCCTGTCCCAGAGGCCGAAGCTACAGGGGAGGTCGCCGTGCACGTCTTCTGCTTCCCAGGATTCATTCCAGGATTCCACTGTCATGGGTTGTTCGGGCTGCTGATATTCGCGTTGATCGTTGGTCTGATCGTCCGGGCTCTGTTCGGCGATCACAGCTCGAGCGGCTATCACGGCCAACCGGGCCGGGGGGGAACCGGCGGGTTCTGCGCGCAGTGCGGCGCGCAATTCCGCGATACGACGGCCTTCTGCCCGCATTGCGGCGCCCGACGAAGCTAGTCCGAATCCCCCGCTGAAGGACCGTTGGAATGGCGTGGCGCCGCTACGCGTAGGGGTTTTCTCTGAAATCAACCCATTGAGCTTAATCAGTAAGAACACAATGCCGCCAACGCGTCCGATGGAGACCATGCCGATGGCGTCCGCGACGAGGACGCTGACAGCCGTCACGGTACGCTGCCTCATCGTCGGCGAAACTCTGGCTAGCCCGGCGGCTCGCGCGAGCAGGATGAGACAGACGAACAACCTGGCGGCGGTCACGCGTTCCCGCGGAGCAGACGGACGGCGGGGAGGAGCGTTAGGAAGGACTGTGAGCCGGGCAACTTAGCCGCATCCGTTGCGGCGCGCGACCCAGCGCGCGTCGAAGGTTCCGGACCAGCGGCCCTGGTGGCCGTGGGCGCCGCGATCGGAGAACTGGAACGATCCAGTGGCCCCGCGATCAACCCGCACGCTGTCCAGGTGAAGCGTCCCCGCGAGCCACAACGGGCCGCCGCGAAGGTCGTGGAATTCGGCCCGAACGACGTGCTTCTGCGCGTCCTCGCCGCGGCGGGAGAGTGGGACCAGCGCGAGGTCCCGCCCCGTCAGTTTGCTCCAGTCGCCCCATGCGATCTCGATCCGCAAGTAAGGCTTGGACGGTTCGCCGCGCCCGTCGTAAGGGGTCTGGGTCAGGTACAGCTCCAGCGCCTGCCCGTCCTCCTGGGTACAGCCGCGGGTCGCCATGGCGTGGGGGAACCCGGCCTGCGCGGCCAGGTTCCCCGCCAGCATCGATCCGAGAACAGCCAGGTACGGAAGGGCCGGCATGGTCATTTCATTGCGGCTGTTTCTCCAGCCGGTCGAGGTAATCGTCGCGGCCGTTCTTGTTCAGGTCCAGGCGCCGCCCCGCGATCTGGTAGAAAAGATGGCTGGTCACGGGACCCCGCACATAGCTTTTGCGTTTCGGATCCCAGTGTTTCGCGTTGGGCTCCACTACCGTTGCGGTGAGGTACAACGTGGTGGCGGGGAACAGGTCCACCATGACGCCACGACGGCAGCCTCGGGTATCCGCACCACGCAGCCGGTCCAGCGACTCACACACGCGCTGGTCAACGGTGTCCACAACATGCCGCCGCTGGTTCAGACGGGCCACCGCGAGTTTCAGTTCCCCGCCCTTGGCGATGGTGGTGGGCTTCTCCACCAGCCGGCGGGTGCTCTCCGGCCAAGCGGTGAACGCCAGACCATACGTATCCACCATGCGGGCGCCTGGAACCATGGCGTTGAGCGAGACGACGCGCGGCAGTTCTTGCACCACCACATCCTGGATGATGAGATCGGCGCTCGCGGTGTTGAAGAAGCGCACGTCCATGGTGCCGGCGACCGAATCCAGGGTGCCGGCGTCGAAGCCCAGGTGGCGTGGGCGGAGTGCCAGCGGGCTGCCGCCGTTATCCAGCAGGACGACGTCGGTGATGATGATGGCATCCGGGTCGCTAAAGTTGACGCCCGAGAAAGTCGCGCCGACGTGGAACTGCGCGCCGCCGGGCACCTGGCCCGACGGTCCGTTCGACCAGGCGTGACCGGTGGACCACTCCAACGTGTAGCGGTTGTAGGTGGCGCCCTTGAACATGGTGGTGCCGGACGGCCCGCTCACCGTGGGGTTGATCCACGGGCTGGGGCTGTCGCCGTAAGACCACGAGAGAATCAGCGAGGGCCGGGTGCTCAGAAAGGACATGCGCAGCCGGAAGCCGGTCTGAGCATTGGGATTGATCAAATCCCAGTTCCACATTGTCTGGATGGATAGCCCCACGTTGGAAGCCAGGATGGAATACTCGTGGTCGCTGAAGTGGCGGCGGTAGCCAGCGCGATCGCTATAGCTGAAGTGGCTGCCGGACGCCATGATGTGGTGGATTAGCGGGTCTTCCCCGGCGGCCAGGGGCAGCCCGTCGGAGTGGGAGAGGCCGTAGTTGTGGCCGCCTTCGTGGGCGGCGGTCCCGCCGATGGAGCGCGCCCAGCGCTCGAGCGTCGAGTTGGCGCCGTTGAGGGCGCCGCCGGCGACGGTGGCGCAGGACTGGTAGGTGCCAGCCCACACGCGGGCGAAGTCCACGGCGGTCGCGTCGTTGGTGTCGACATTCTGCGCCAGTCCCCAGGTGTCGTCGACGCCACACGTCGTCACGAAGGCGTCGGTGCCGACGGCCACCGTGTCGCGGCGAGCGAACGTGGCGGGCGGGGCGGAAGTGGTCTGGCGCACCTGAACGTCGAATTCGCAGTAGTCATCGGCTACCACCGCGGTGATCGCGTCGCGCAGTGCGCTGACCGTTCCGGTGTAACTGGGCAGTTCGGTCACGTCGAAACGATGGGCGGGCGAAGTGGTGGCGCCGCCGACGCCGAATTCAGGATAGGTGGAGTCATTGGCGGTCGGGAAGTAGAGATACAGCTTGTTGGGTTTGGCGTCGTCGGCGCTGCCGTAGCTGATGGGGCACTTCGGCTGGGCCCACCCGAGGGGTGCAGTCAGGACTGCCAGCAGGCAGACCAAGCGGCTTCGATTGAGTTGCACAAAATCCTCCGAATAGAAGTATTAACCAGGATCTTCTTATTGGCTTCCTGGCCGCCATCGATTGTACATCCGATCAGCGGACATCTAACATCTTTTGATGGGATGTGTTGATCTTTCTCTTTCCGAGCGACTTGGGCGGCCCCGGAAGGGGCCACCCCGGGCTCCTCCAGGTGCGCAAGAGCCTGGAAGCGCCTCATTCCAAGCGATTCTTAGACACCGAGGGGGCTGGGCAGGAGATAAGATCATAAGACGCCGGTTTGAGGAGTGCGCGCGAAAACGGCCTTCGAAGGCGGGCGCTCGGGAGACGGTGTGCAACGCCGATAGATTGGCGCGGGTGAATCGGGCGTTCTCTAGAGCAGGCGCAGCAGCTCGGTCTGGACCTCGCCGGTGACATCGGCCGAGGATTCGGCGCGATAGACGTCGACCTCGCTGCGGATGCCGAACTCGGGCAGGTAGACGCCGGGCTCGACCGAGAAACACGTGCCGGGAATGATGCGGCGCTCGTCGTGGGTCTCGTAGTTATCCATGTTGGCGCCGTTGCCGTGGACCTCCTCGCCGATGGAGTGGCCGGTGCGGTGGAAGAAGAACTCGTCGAAGCCGCGCTGGCGCAGGTAATCGCGGCAGGCGTCGTCGACCTGGAAGCCGGCCAGCGGGGCGTCGATGGCGGCCGCGTCCACCACGCACTGGACGGCGGCGTCGCGCGCGCCGGCGACGGCGGCGAAGACGTTGAGCATCTCCTCGGGCGGAGTGGAGCCGCAAAAGGCGGTCCAGGTGATGTCGTAATAGACGGCGCCGGGCTGGTCGAGCTTGGCCCACAGGTCGATGAGCAGCAGATCGCCGGGCTTGATCTCGGAGTGGCGGTCGCGCTCGGGCTCGTAGTGCGGGTTGGAGGCGTTCGAGTTGACGGCGACGATGGGACCGTGGTCGGTGGTGAGGCCGGACTTGGCGAAGAGCTTGCGGATGAACTGCTGGAGTTCGTACTCGGTGATGCGGGCGCCGGCGCGCAAGGCCTCGGCGACGCGGGCAAAGGCGGCGCGGCGGCTCTCGTCGACGTGGGTGGCGGCGTGCTTGTGCGAGGCGTATTGCTGGGGCGTCCAGACGGCCTCGAAGAGCTGAATCAGGTTGGCGGAGGTGACCACATCGACGCCGGAAGCGCGGACCAGCTCGACGGTGCCGGCATCGACGTTGGAAATATAGGGCACTCCGCAGCGCGGCGAGTACTGCATGGCGACGCGGCGGCAGCCCTCGAGCAGGAGCGGCAGTTGCTCCTCCTTGTCGCGCCAGCCGGAGTAGAGCGTGGCCTCGCCGGGGAGCGGGTCGAGGACATGGGGCTCGATGCGGTGAACCAGCTTGCGCGGCGCCCCATTGGCGGGCACGAGGTAGTACCAGCGGCGGGTGACCGACTGCGCGGGCTCGAAATGCAGGACGCGGTAGGCCAGCGGATCGCGGCGGTGGTGATCGAAAAACAGCCAGCCGCCCAGACCTTCGGCGCGCAAGGCGGCTTGAATCTCCTCAATGAGGGCCATGGGATTACTTTACACCGCCTGATCAAGGCGGAGCGGAGAGTCAGACACGGGGTCCGCGAAAACGGTAAAACCCTTTCCGTTTTGGACGAAGAGTCACTTCCAGCGTGCGTCAGAGAACAGGGCGGCACCGGGCGAAAACGCGAGCGCCCCGGTGCGGGGACCGGGGCGCTGGCGGTGTCAGGAGATTCGAGAATTCTTAGAACTCGAACCGGCCTGAGATCTGCAACTGGCGGGGACCATAGAGCCCATTGGAAGTGCCCGTAGGAGCCAGGAAGGTGGCGTTGGGAACGAGGCAGCCGTTGGCATGGCCGGTGCAGGCTCCGGAACCGGCCTTGGTGAAATTGAACTGACCGGTGTTCATAGACACGATGTTGGTGTGGTTGAACATGTTGAAGGCCTCGCCCATCAGCCGGAGCTGGGCCTTTTCAGTCAACTTAAACGAGCGCGCGAGGCGAAAGTCCACGTTGTAAAAGTCAGGCAGGTTGTAGATGTTCCGGCCCAGCCAGTTGGGACGACCACCGATGTTACCGCCGGAATTGCTGACAACGCCGCCGGTGAGGCCGCCGTCGGGGCCGCCGGACGGGTAGCCGCTGATCGAACCGGTCAGGGGCTGGCCGGTGGTCATGGTCACGATGGAGGACAAGGCCCAGCCGCTGAGGATCAGGTTTCCAGCCTTGTTACCGGTCTTGATGGTAGGCATCCACACAACGGTGCCGGTGAAGCGGTGGCGCTGGTCGAGATCGGAGGGGCCGTACTCCAACTTGCGATTCATGGGGTCAACCGGTGAGTCGGTGCCGTAGAATGTGCCGTACTGGCCGGGCACCTGGCCGCCGTCGGTGGCCTTGCTGAGGGTGTAGTTGGCCAGGAACTCGAGGCCGTGACTCATGGGGCGCTTAAAGGTCAGCACCATCGAGTTGTACCAGGAGTTCACGTCCGAGTAGCCGACGAGAATGACGCCGGTGGGATCAATGCGGCTGGTGTAGAAGGGGTAAGTCACCGTCTGGGCGGTAGCGCCCGCGGAGGAGAGCACGTCGTAGCTCTTGGTCGTCGAGGACGCCGCGAGGTTCGAATCGATGAACGCGGGCAGATGGAGACCACGGCTGAAGACGTAGGCGGCCGAGAGGCTGGTGTTCCAAGGCATCTGACGCTCGAAGGTCACCTCACCCTCGTGTACGAAGGGATTCTGGAAGTCGGGCACGAGGCCGTGGGTCAACTGCGTCGCGGCCGGGGGCGCAAAAGTGGTAACGGTGGGCGTCAGCGCGCCAGGGAAGGGCGCCGCCAGCGTGGGACCGGGGGCGGGGAAAATGACGTTGGGAAACGTCAGCGTCGGGCACGTCGTGGTGCTGCAATTGAAGGTCTGCTGGTAGACGCCGTTCTCGACGCGAATCGCATAGTAGGTGCTATTCTGGGTCTTGGCGTAGAACATGCCGTAGCCGGCGCGCAGCACGGTCCCCTTGGCGAGGTTCCAGGCGATGCCGATGCGCGGCGCGAAGTTGGCGTGCTGGATGTTGATGGTCGTGGAGTACAGGGTGGTCAGGGGGGTGGCGGTGTTCGGCTTGGGCGGCTGAGGCACGAGCTGCAGGTCGTAGCGCACGCCGAGGTTCAGCGTCAGCTTGGGCGTGGCCTTCCAACTATCCTCGACAAAGCCGGCGAAATCGTTGTTGTAGAAGTCGTCCTTGCCGACTCCAGTGATGGGGTCGGTGACCTGGGCGAAAGTGTTCCAGTGGCGGCCGGTTTTGCCATCTCCGAGGTTGGTGCCTGTGACATCCGCGACCCAGTTGGCAAACGAGGTGGCAGCAGCGCCGGTGTAGCCGTACAAGCCGCCGCCCTGATAGAGATTGATCAGCAACTCGTGGATGAGGTTCAGGTCGAAACCGGCCTTGAAGGCGTGGCGTCCGTGGATGAAAGAAAGCGTATCGGAAATCTGATAACGGTGCTCATCGGGGAAGGCCGGTCGCGGCAGAGCGTTGGCCATGCCGTAGGTCATGACGTTGGCGACGGAGATGGAGGGCGCCGGGGCGTTGGCACCAGTGACTTCGAGGTCGCGGCCCCACTGGAAACGCAGGTTGTTGACCATCGCACCCGACAGAGTCGAATCCCAGTTGGCCACGAAGATGCGCTCCTGGGTGCGGTTCGTGCCGTTCGTCGTGACCGAGCCAGTGCTAGAGCTGTTGGAGTAAGAGGTACCCGTACTGTAAGCATTGGGTGCGTGATAGTCCATGAAGTCGAACGACGTCGAGAGATGGTTGCTGGAGTTGAGCTGGTAGTCGAGCTTGGCGAAACCGATGTCCTGGTTCGTGAAGCGGGGGAAGATGCCGGCCAGACTCTCGAAATAGCTATTGGCGGCGGCGCACAGCGTCGCGGAGACCTGTGCCGGGCAGGCCAGCGGATAGGTCACAGCCCTGGTGTAGGTGACGGGATTGATCTTGCGCGAGCCGTCATAGGTGACGTAATAGAAGAGCTTGTCCTTCAGGATGGGGCCGCTGAGGCTGCCGCCGAACTGATTCCACTGGTGAATTGGCTGACTGTAGATATGTTGCGACTTGGGGAATGAGTCGAGGGCGTTGAAGTCCTGGTTGCGGACATAGGAGAAAGCGTCGCCGTGGAGAGCGTTGGTTCCCGACTTGGTCACCGCATTGACGACGCCGCCGGCGGCCTGGCCGAGTTCGGCGGAGTAGTTCGACGAGCTGACCTGATACTCGCGAATGGAATCGAGGCTATAGACGTAGGCGCCGCTCGAAGCGCGGCCGCGAGCCTCGGAGAAGAAGGCCTGGTTATTGTTGGCGCCGTCGACGGAATTTTCGTTGTAAAGGCCCGAGATGCCGCGATAGGAGATCAGCCCGCTGCCGCCGTCGGGGGCGACGTTGGGCGTGAGCAGCACGAAGTTATCCCAGCGGCGGCCGGCGATGGGGAGGTTGTTGACGAGCCCCTCGCTGACCACCTGGGAGGCCTCCGTCTTCTCGGTGTCGACGACGGAGCCCGCGCCGGTGACGGTGATGGTCTGCTGGGTGGCCTGGATGACCATGTTGAAGTCGATGGTCATGGTCTGGCCGACTTGCAGGACGAGGTCCGTGCGGACCACTTCGGTCAAGCCGGTCTTGGAAACGCGCACTTCGTAATGGCCGGGCTGCAGGAACGTGGCGACGTAGATGCCCGCGTCGCTCGATTCCGTTCGGCGCTCGATTCCGGTGTCGGTGTTGCGCAGAATGACGGTCGCCTTCGGGACGACAGCGCCGGAGGGATCCTTGACGGACCCCGTGATGGTTCCTGAACCTGCCACTTGCCCCCAGGCCTGGCCGGCCGGGAGGACCAGCAACGCCAGGATGGCGAATAGGAATGTTGCGTGTTTGAGATGACGTAGGGCGAGCCGGAGATACATTGTTTCCTCACCTTCGAGTTGAAATCGATCGAATCATTTTGCTCGGGATTCCAGTTTAGCTGCGGATGAAAAGTCCCTGATCTCGGAATTATAACAACGCAGTTCTGAGAGGGCGGCAACGACGCCGACCGCGGGGACAACGACGAGTCTGGCAGCGCGCGCAGTAACGACGACAGCGAAACGACCAGCGGTGTATTCCGCTGCGGCCACACACACGGTCAGAACCTGAGAGAACCGAGAGACAAACCTGAGCATGCGAAAGAGATTTGGTACCAGCATAGCACCCGGAGATTTCATTCAGGTGACCAAATCGGCAGACGGTCCGGGGAGTTTTTGCGGAGGGGTTTAGGGTGAGGAAAGATTCTTATTATCAATAGGTTGCGGACCAAGAAAGGCAACGCCGTTACCGTTCTTGCCGCGGCGGGTGCGCAAGCCGCATGCGGGGGCGGCGTGATTGCGCACCCGTCCGGCGGGCGCTCGCGATTCCGCTCTGAGATTCATGACGGAAACGCGGGCGCCGGCCGGAAGGCTTGGCGGGTGGAATTAGTGGTCGCCGGAGCTGTAGCCAATGGAAACCATGGCCGAGGGCGCCAGGTTGCTGTTGAACTGGTTAGTGAACCCCGGGACGTAGTGCACATCGATCTGCGGCTTGACGAAGATGTGGTTGGTCACAAACAGCATGACACCGGCTCCGAAATGCACATCGAAATGGGTCGCGGTGCCGACGGCGGAGGAGCTAGTGGAGCAAACCGCAGTGCCCACGCAACCGGTCTGGGTGTAGGAGAAGCCCGTTCTGGCGCCGCCGATGCCACCTTCAAGACGAAACGCGGCGCGCTTGGTCGAAAACGGCTGGTATATGCCGTTGAAATCGTAAAAGGTCTGGCGGAACTGCAGGGGACCGTAGTCTTTCTTGGCGGGCGTTAAGTCGATCTGCGCGCCGACGCCAAAGCGCTTGTTGAACATGACGTCTCCGCCAATGCCCATCAATACGCTGTTCATGGCGGGGGTCGTCTGGCAATAGGTGTCGCCAGTGCCGGGAGAGCAAGGCCCGAAGGCATTGGTGGGGGAATTGGCGTTGTCGATGCCCTGGTTGTTCGACT
Organism: Bryobacteraceae bacterium; assembly: GCA_050012115.1. Lineage (GTDB taxonomy): Bacteria > Acidobacteriota > Terriglobia > Bryobacterales > Bryobacteraceae > CAIVVT01. Next base: position 20,766 of record JBEKHU010000002.1, read on the forward strand.
TGTCCCACGCGTATCCGACACCGACGTGGGCGTCGACCGAGTACTGCGCGCTGGCCACGGAAGCACAAAAGAACAGCGCGAGGAGGGGCGAAAGGCAGAATATGCGTCTCATAAGCGGAAATCTCCTATGTTTTGTCACTTGCCGGTCCAACAGGCGGCGCCCAGTGCAGCCGGTCCCGGTACCGAAGACGGAGAAGGGCCGGGCACCACGAAATTGCAGTGCCGCGACTTCCATTACCGTTGCATCATTTAGGACGCCGCGGGCGAGTTGTAGGTTTCACATGCAGCAAGCGGCGTGCGGGTGGGATCGGGGTTGCGCGGGACCGACGAAGAGCGCGTGGGAAGATGCGCTCGGGCGCTGGAACGAA
>JBEKHU010000003.1:0-20792 GCA_050012115.1 Bryobacteraceae bacterium
TTGAGCTATGCCTGGCTTGTTGAAGTTGAGGAAGCGCATCACGCGCGGGTGTACAGGGACGTGCAGGAACTCTTTGGCGCAGACTTGAACTGGCGAGAGGTGGAGAAATCACTCCGCGTTCTCTTCTTGTCTTCGGTCGGCGATGTGCCGCATCTCGGGTCCGAATACCTCCGTAAGAACCTCGCCGATAAAGACCGCTTGCATATTGTCCGCAGGCCTATTCTCTCGAATTGCGGGGCTCTTGTCCGGCATCTGCCCACTGAGTTGGTTGATTTTTTCCTGGGTGCATTTCTTGAAGGGCCGCAGGACCGAATCGACCGTTTCGGCGGATACTCGGAACCCCTCACCCGCGAATTGGGTGTTGCCGAGAACCACGAATTCTATCCGGCGTCGCCAATACAGCCTCCTTTTCTGGGTCTCCTCAACTCCAACGAGAGGGATGGGTTGCGGTTGGTGCGCTCCCTCTGCAATCACTCGATTTCGGTCTGGCGATGGGCGTGCCAGCACGAGAAGTGGACAAGCCGGGTCCAACCCATCCCAATCACGTTAACTTTTCCGTGGGGCCAACAAGTTTTCTGGGGTGACGGCCGAGTCTACCTATGGTTTCGGGGCACTTGGGGGAGTCATGCCGTCCAATCAGCCCTGATGGCCTTGGAGCAGTGGGGACTGAACTCGTGCGAAAGAGGAGGGCCGTTCGAGGAGGTCTTCAGAAAGGTCATCGAAGGAAATGACTCCGTCGCCGCGCTCGGGCTCGGGCTCAGTCTTTGCCTGGCCTACCCCGGAAAGTCGCTGGAATGCGCGTTTCCTCTTGTCACCTGCCCGTATTTGTGGGAATGGGACATTTCCCGCTCCGTTCACGACACGGGTTTTCACACGAATGAGATGGGCGACTGGAACCGATATCGCATGCAACTCAACGCTGTTCACAAGCTCAACGAGTACTCTCATCGCAGAAGGGAAATTCGTCACCTGGTGCCGTATTTCGTCTGCTCCGGCGACGAAAGCCTGATCAACCGGTACGCGGCGGCAATCCGACGCTTTCCAGAAAACTTGCCGCTCAGCTACGAAGAGGAGAAGGCCGACGCGAGACACCTCAACGCGCTTCGCGACAAGATGACGCTCTTTTCCGAGCAGGGTGGCCGGTACTGGAGAACTGATGACCAGACGAGCAAACACGCGCGACCGCGCGCCGAGGGTCATTGCGGCCGAAGAACTCACCGCTGTTCTGGCTGAGCGCGTTTTGGGCTGGTCAGCCGGATCCGACCGGTTTTTGATGGGCGATCGTCGTTGGATTCCGCGATGGAGGTTCGCGCCATTAACGAGCCTTGAACATGCATTTGAGTTGCTTGACCACGCCGCGAGTGCATACACCCTGACAACGAACAGTCGTGGGGGCTTTGAAGCTGAGGTCCACGTGGGCACGCGCATTGGCAGGGCTTCCGGCGAACCGAAGGCGCGGGTGATCACGCTCGCCCTAGCCCTGGCGCTCGGGCTGGAGCCTGACGGGTGCCAGCCACCGAAGACGGAGCGGGGGCGCCGATGACTGCCCCAGTTCCCAATCCGGACCCAGTGTCTCCTTCCTGGGGAGGACCTCTCACCGAGCAAGACTACTCCACGCTGTCGAGTTCATGGATCACGCGCGAGATCGCCGATGCCGCCAAGCTTCGCCGCGTGGATGCGTACGACGGCCGTGAAGTCATCGGCCAGAAGGGAAGCCGGGATTGAGCAGGGATTCTGATCCCCTACTACTGGCCAGGTCAGCCCCACGCATACACCTGCCGATTGCGCCGCGATCATCCCGAATGGAAGGAGGGGAAGGACGGCAAGCCGAAGCCAGACAAGAAGTACTTGGCGCCGCCGAAAGGCTCCAATCGGCTCTATCTTCCGCCAGGGACCACGCCAGACGAACTGCAGGACGTAGCGATTCCCCTTGCCATTACAGAAGGAGAAAAGAAGGCCCTGGCGCTGTCGCGGCTCGCCCGCTACGAAACCGAACGACCTCGATTCATTCCCGTGGCCATAGCAGGCGTCTGGAATTGGAGAGGCGTAGTCGGGAAGGCCAACGGCCCCCGCGGCGAACGAATCGATCTGAAGGGACCCATCAACGACCTGGATCGCATCGCGTGACGTAACGGTGAGCCGAAGGGACGTCTCTCGCTGCAACGACTGATCCAAATGCTCTTTGTCTCCAATGGATTCCCAGAAGTTCAGGAGGTTACTTCATAGTGGTCTCCAGATTCCCGCCCTTGTCCAGGCATGCGAGTCGCCTCTTGCCCTGAGCGTTCTGTTAGCGAGACCTGGGATGGCATCATTGCGGTCAACGGCTCTGGTGCAGACTGACCACCATCTCAGGGCGCTGCGACAATAGCCCAAGTGATTGGGCTGACACCAGAATCGGAGTTGTTCAAGGCCGGACCGTGTCAGCGTTCATCACCGGGCGCCAACGCGCTCCCCAACCGTCTCAGATACTTCCGGCCAACAGCTCGCCGCGATGTCGTGCGCGGGCGCCTATCGGGGGGCTCCTGGACGGTTAGAATGCGGTCGCCGGCAACGTTGGTCAGCTTCTGAATGATGCTGGATGGCCAATGGATTTCCACCACATCCGCCGAGGCGTGCGCCCCCAAACCAAAGTGCAGCGGACCCGCGCTGGATGACGCATACCCACCGGCGGTGGATTCGTGATCGTACTGCGTCATGGCGGAGGTCACGACCTTGACGCGCGCGCCGATGCCATCCCGGTTGCTCTTCGTGCCTCGCAAGGAGAGCTCCAGCCAATGATTGTTGCCGGGGCTCTTGTTGAGCCAGATCTCGGCCAGCCCGCCAATCTGCGTGACAACCACATCGAGCCGACCGTCTCCATCGAAGTCGCCCACGGCCGAGCCGCGGTGACGGCCAGGAGGCCGCCCGGTCAGCCCGGCCTCCGCAGTGAGCGCGGCGAATCTGGCTCCGCCCAAGTTGCGGAAAACCGTGTTGTTCTGCTCTGCAGCAATCCTCGGCGCGGCCAGCAGCGACTGGACGTGGCCGCGCGTGACGAAGATGTCTTTCCAGCCGTCGTTGTAGAAATCGCGGATCAGCGGTGAATACCCGGCCATTGAAAGACTCAACGCGTCGACATTGCTGGCCCGCGTGAAGTCGGCAAACTCCCCCTTGCCGGTGTTCTTGAAAATCGGAAACGTCTCGTGGTCGAGGGCCACGACTGCGATGTCCGGGTAGCCATCGTTGTCGAGGTCGCGAAAGTCGACACCCATGTTGGAGATCAGCTCGCCGTTTTCGCGCAAGGCCACGTTGACGTCGAAAGCGACCTCCTTGAACTTGACGCCGTCTGTGCCTGAGACATTGCGAAAGAACGAGTTGTAGACCTTGTCATTCGCGATGAACAGGTCCATGCGGCCGTCCAGATCGAAGTCTGCCACGCCGATGCCCATGCCCTTGCCGGGGTGCGCGCGAATTCCGCATTCGGCCGAAATATCCTTGAACTTCCCATGGCCCAGATTGAGAAAGACTTGGTTGGGCGTGGGCTTGTACATCCTCGGATGACAATACTCGCGGTGACCCTGGGACGGGCAGGCCGGCTCGGTGTCGAGGTTCCAAGCGAGGTAGTTGACTACGACCAGGTCGAGCAGACCGTCGTTGTTGAGATCGACCCAGGCTCCGCCGACCGACCAGAGAGGCCCGAACTCGGGATCGGGCTTCGAGGCGAGCCCCGCTTATTCGGTCACATCGGTAAAGGTCCCATCCCCGTTGTTGTGGTAAAGCGTATTGCGGTACACTCCACCGACAAAAATGTCCTCGAACCCGTCGTTATCGTAGTCGCCGATGGCAACACCCGTATCGAATCCTGTTCCCGCGAGCCCCGCTCTTTCCGTGGCGTCGGTGAAGTGGCCGTGGCCGTCGTTCAGGAACAGTCGATTGCGATATTTTGGGGAAGTCTTCCGTAGCGTGCGGATGTCTGCGCCGTTCGTCAAGAAGATATCCAGGTGGCCGTCGTTATTGGCGTCGAAGACTGCGACTCCGCCGGCCATCGTTTCAGGCGCATGCCTCTCCGGAGTCTCTGAGCTGTCGAGCGTAAAATCGATGGGCTGATATACGAAGCGGATCGGGCTGAGCGCCTCGGGTTGGGCCAGAGCCACGCAGACTGCGGCGACGGCGATGGCTGCGCCGAGCAGCAGCATGGTGAAGCGTGTCGCCACTGCATCGATTATGCCTTGTTCGCGGAGGCGTTTCAGGGCAGAGTCAATCGGGAAGCCGTCGATCTACGCTTCATGGACTGCCGCACTCGAAGACGCACGGTGCCTTCGCTCAGCGGCACGCCGGAGAGGGCGTATCGAGCGCTACGGAAGGAGACTGGGGAAGGGTCGATCTGTGGCAGGATGGGTGGGTGCCCAAGACTGTATCCGGCGTTGAGCGCGACCTCTCTCTGGCCGGAAAACTGGGCGTCCGCGAGATCCTCTCCTGGGCAGCCGATTCCATCGACGGCTGCGTGAACAAGAAGGACCTCGAGCAGGCAATGCGTTCCCTCGCGGATCGCCGGATGGAATGAGTGACCGGACAGGGCGGTTCGCGCTCGCGGTATAGCCGCCTTGCTTCGGCCGTGGTCAACGGATCACTCGCACAATGACCAAACTACGCTTTCCCACACTTACTAGACGCGATGCCGCCAGGAGCTTGCTTGCGGCGGCAGCGCCGCTGACGTCAGGCGGGACACGCGATCAGTCCCTTGCGCTGCAAAACCGGGCTCTTGAGTTCAGTCTGGGTATCGCGGAGGGGAAGGTGTTGCGCCGGAGCCTCACCAATCGGATCTCCGATGAGACCTTGCAGTTACCCGCTCGAGACTTCGCGCTCACCTTCGACGATGGCCTGACGGTGGGCCCGGCAGACCTGCGCGCTGAAGTCCTCGGACGCGACGATTCCCACCTGGAACTGCTGTTCCGCTCTCCTGAAGCGGATTTCGAGGTTCGCGTGCAGTACGAGTTGCCCGTCGGGAAGGCGTACCTGCGCAAACGCATCGCCGTGCGTCACACAGGGGCCAATTCCCCGCGGCTGATGAGCGCCGATCTGGATGACTGGAAGGGGGTCCGCCGATCATGGTCGTCGATGAAGGCCGACAAACTCCCGTACGGAAGCCACCCGATCTTTTGCGAGACCCTCTGGGCGGGCGTGGAGTTCGTGGCCGCATTCAATGAGTACGGCCCGGAGGGCTTGACGCTGCGAAGCCGGCCGGGTGGGGTGCCGCTCGGCCCGAACTGGCTCCCCCTGCATCCGACCGTCGCGGGAGTAGCCGAGCCGGGCCGGGTTCGGGACGCGTTCCTCCAATATCTGGAAGACATTCGAGCCGCCCCGCCGCGGTTTGTCGCCTGCTACAACTCCTGGTGGACGCTGCCGACCGTGGTCACGCAGCAGGACAATCTCAATCTCATCCGGACTCTCAAAGAAAAGCTCTTCGATGCAGACGGTGTGTTCTTTGACATAGTCACGACGGACATGGGATGGAGTAATCCGCGCTCCGTCTGGGAGATCGATCGAACCCAAATGCCACAGGGCTTCAAGGACATCCGGCGCATTGTGGAGGGCGCGGGTGGGCATCTGGGGGTGTGGATGTCGCCCAGCGAAGTGTACCCACCCGTCTGCGACTACGAATGGTTCGAGCGGGCTGGATACACTGTGTTGCGACGCACGGAAAAAGGACAACAAAAGCCCTTTGCTCTTTCGCTCGCGGATCCCAAATATCGGAGCGCCGTCACCGAACAGTTGCCGAAGCTGATCAGCGGCAACAATCTCTTCCACATCAAGTACGACGGATTCGTCGCCGAAGAGGCGAAGGGACATCATGACCTGCTTCCGGGCCCTGATTCCATCGAGCCGCTGGCTCGCTATTCGCTCGAACTCCTAAGCGTGTCAAGGAAGGCCAATCCCGATCTCGTGACGGAACCCACGTACATGAATTCGCTGGCCAATTACATTAGCCCGTGGATTCTGAAATACTCGGATTCCATCTGGGGAAACGCCGGAGGCGATTGCCCGCCCGGAATCAACCCCGCGCCTGACTACCGCGAATCGCAGACTAACGCCCGCGAGTGGTACATCTTTTCTTCACTGCAGGAATTCTGGCTACCCCAGAACGCCGTTCAGTACTTCGATATTGTGCATTGCGACCGGGCGACGGGATTCCCGAACCATGCCGCGATGGCGTTCGGCCGGGGCCGCTTCTTCCTGTCCACCTACCTGAATCCGACGTTCATGGACGCCGACGACTGGCGCATTTACGCGGGGCTGCTGAAATGGGCGCGGACGAATCAGGAGATCCTGCGGAATACGGTCGTTCTTCCCTCGCGCGTCGCCATCGGAGAACCGTACGTCTACGCGCACTGGCTTGGCGGGCGCGGCATCCTGGTCGTGCGCAATCCTTCCAACGAAACCCGCGACTTCTCCCTGGATCTGCGTGCAGCGCGTGCGCCGAAGTCCCTTTCACACGCCGTCTGTTACACGCAGTATCCCTATCGTCGGGGTGTTGCCAGGGAGATTCAGGCGGATTCGGTCATTGCCCTGAAGCTGGCGCCCTGGGAACTGCTGTTTCTGGAGATTGTGCCGCAGAGGGAGATTCGCGAGCCCGTCGCGATCGGAGCAAGGTGGTACCCGGAAGCGGGCCGCACGCGGCTCATCGCAGATCCGGGCATCGAAGACGTAACGTGGATTGAGCCTGGCGGCAGCGTACGCACGGTACGCCTGCCATCGCGCTCCGCGCCCGCGCTGAAAGGGCAGGTTGTCGTAATGTCCGCGAGGAGGCTGGCGGAGAACGAGTGGCTAGCCGCTAAGCTGGGCCCGGTGCCGACGTCCGGCTTCGAAGTCGAGTGCGATGTGAGCATCCCCCGGGGCGCCTGCACAGGGAGGTTGCTCTTGCTCGTGGAATTCCCGGGGTCGAATCACCAGCCTGTCCGCTGTGAGGCCGTGGTGAATGGCCAGCCGGCCGCTCTCGGAGAAAGCTCATCGGACAACCACATCGGCTATCGCATCGAGGACCCGCAGTGGAAAGATATCCGGCAGTTCGAGAGTCACTGGACTTGGTACGGTTGTTCACTGCCGGCGGGTCCATCGCGCGTCCGGTTCTCTGGTGCCTGTGGCTTCGAGCGGCCCAAAGTCGGGGTGTGGCTGTGGTTGGAGCAACGTTTGGAGGGCTTCGCCCATCTCCTGGAGTCGGCTAATTCGACTCCGGCGCTGCCGCCGTACCAGGACGAAATGGAACGCGACGGCATTTGCCTGCGGCCCTCATCTGAGATTCTCTGAAACGGCTGGTGATGCTGCGGCAGTACCTCTCCGACAAGGCGATGTCCCCTGGGTCTGGCCGTCCATGGAACAGTTGCACGAGCCTCCGGGGGCCCAGGCTCTACAGCATCTCAGGATGCAAATCCGAAACTCCACCTCGCGGTTAACAACTGGGAGAAAACCGCTCCGGCGGTTTTCTCCATTCGCGTGTTCGTATTTGCGTTCCCCTTGGGGAGCCACGAAATCCCAATTTGGGATGAAATAGACCAATCTCGATCACTGGCAGAACAGGCAACGGCGCACGCGTCCACGTCGGCCGAGGCGTGCCTCTCCCTCGCACGCCTGAAGGGTCGACGAATCGTCTATCCGAACGTGGACGCCGGTTCTAGATCCGCTTACCAGGTCTCGGTATGGTGAGAGCGGTAGAGAGTGGCGCTCAGTCCAGCTGCTCGGCAATTCCGTTCAGTAGGTGGTGCTCGTGTTCATTCATCGTCGCTGCCGCCGCGACCTTCTGGTCGTTGGCTTCACTCTGGTATTCACACTCGGTGCCGCTGCGCAGGAAGCGGCTCCCGCAAAGAAGGCTCCGCCGCGCTGGACTCCTCCCAAGCCGCACGTCAGCGCGCCGCTCGGCGAGATCAAGAGCATGCCTGGCGATGGCAACGGCGCCTACAAGACGCGCCAGTACCGCGATCTCCTCGCCGAACAGGGCCATTCGCCCGCCGAGACCAAGGCCAAGATCGATAAGGCCTTCCGCCAGTTCTTCCACGGCGACGGGCAGGAAGATCGTGTGTACTTCGAAACAGGCGCCAACGAGAACGGCCCGCTCGCTTACATCACCGACTGGGCTAACAACGACGCGCGCTCGGAGGGCATGAGCTACGGAATGATGATCGCCGTGCAGATGGACAAGAAACGCGAGTTTGACGCCATCTGGAACTGGGCCAAGACGTACATGCTCATCACGGATCCGAAGAACCCGTCGGTGGGCTACTTCGCCTGGTCGATGAATACCGATGGCACGCCGCGCGCCACCGGCGCGGCGCCCGATGGCGAAGAGTACTTCGTGATGGCGCTCTATTTCGCCTCGCATCGCTGGGGCAACGGCAAGGGCATCTACGACTATCAGGCCGAGGCCGACAAGCTCCTGCGCGGCATGCGCCATCACCCTGTGCTGACCGCCACCGGGCCCTTCCGCATCCGTCCCGAAGATCCGCCCTTCGTCCAACCGAACAAGCCTTGGCCGAGTCCGAACAACGCCGCCATGCTTAAGGCCCTGGAGGCCAAGGGCGGTTCCGCGCCGGGTCCCGGATTCCAGGTGCCGTGGGAGGCGCGCAGCATCTCCGTCGGACCGATGGTGGACGAGGATCACTTCATGATCCGCTTCGTCCCCAACGTGGACATGGCGTTCACCGATCCCTCCTATCACCTGCCGGCTTTCTACGAGCTCTGGGCGCGCTGGGGTCCGCGGGAAGACCGCGCCTTCTGGGCCAAGGCCGCCGGCGTGAGCCGCGACCTGTTCCAGAAGATCACGGGTCCGGAGACCGGATTGACTCCCGACACGGCCTACTTCGATGAAACGCACATGACGGGGTTTAATGGCGCGCCGGCAGCCTTCGGCTACGACTCCTGGCGGAGTGTGAGCAACTGGGCGGTTGACTACGCCTGGTGGCGGAAGGACCCGCAACAGATCGTGCTCAGCGACCGCCTCCAGAAGTTCCTCCACGGCCAAGGGATCAGCGTGTTTGCGGATCGCTACGTGCTGGATGGTAAACCGCTTTCGGCGCGTCACTCGACGGGCATGCTGGCAGCGGTGGCCGTGGGCAGCTTGGCGGCGACGGCGGGTCCCATCTCAAAGGCATTCGTTGAAGAGTTGTGGAACACGCCGATGCCCTCGGGCGAGCAGCGCTACTTTGACGGCATGCTGTACATCATGAGCATGCTGCACTGCAGCGGGAGCTTCCGCATCATCGAGCCGGCGAGGCAAAGTTCCTCCAAAAAGCGCACGCGCTGATCAGGGCGTCGAGTCCATTGGGATCCATGACTGCCGCGAAAGCGCCATGGATCCTGCCTCACCAGCGTTTGCCGAGGAGGGCTGGGGGGGGCAGGACGTCCCCTTACCGCGTAGCCCCGGCCGCCACGGCCTCAAGAGGGCTGAGGCGATCCGGACATCCATCTCGCCGTATTCGAGAAGAGCTCAAGAGGGTTGTTGTTGTCCGCGATGAGCTTCAGGAATTCTGCCTTCGCATAGAGACTGCTATCCGTGCTGGCCAGAAGAAAGCCGTCCGCAAAGAAGTTGGCGTCCGATTGGGCGTCGTAGTTGAGCTCGACGGTGCGCAGGGCTCGCATTTGCCGGAGGACCGCCGCGCTCTCGGCGGATGGCGCAGGCTGCCTGGCGAGGGGAGTTTGTGCCGTGGCAGAAAGTGAGCGCGACCAGCAGAGCTGGCGAATACCGCATGGCGATGGGCTGGAATTGAAGACGAAACGCAGGGGCAACGGTCGCGATATCCCAGCGGCGCTTGCTCCTGGCGTATGCGAGGAAGATGATGGGCCTGAGAGGTGATGCCATGAACTCGCCGCTGAGCCGTCGAAGTCTCCTGACGGCCTCTTCCGGCTTGCTGATACTCGATTCCAGAACGGTGCGAGGATCGCAGGCCAACTCCGCGATCTCGGTCGGGCTGGTCGGATGCGGTCGGCGCGGACTGTTCGATGCGCAGTTATTCGCGAAGAACGAACACGCGAAGATTGCCGCCATCTGCGATGTCTATGACGACCAGATCGCGAACGCCGGAAAGCAGTTCGCGGGCGCGAGCAGGCACAAGAGCTACCAGGAAGTGCTCGGGCTAGACTTGGATGCCGTGATCATCGCCACGCCGCCGTACCTGCGGCCGGAGCAGTTCGAGGCAGCCGTGGTTTCGGGCAAGCACATCTACATGGAGAAGCCGCTCGCGGTGGACCCGGAGGGGTGCCGGCGGGTGCTGGCCGCAGCGGGGAAAGTCGATAAGGCGAAGCGCGTATCGGTAGGTTTTCAACAACGGTATGGGAAGGACTACCGTAAGGCGTACAGCATCGTCGCATCGGGGCAGATGGGCGCTATCCAGATGATTCGCGCCGCATGGATGGCGGGCGATCTGCCTCTGCGGAAGGGACACCCGCCCAATGAGGAGAAGCTCCGCAACTGGGTCTGGTACCGCGACACCTCGGGTGACATTGTGGTGGAGCAGGACTGCCACAACTTCGACGTAGCGAACTGGTTCATGGGAGCGCATCCAGTCAGGGTGACCGGTTACGGCGGGCGCAGGCTGCGAACCTATGGCGATAATCTGGACCATCTGACGGTCAGCTTCGAGTACGCTAACGGGGTGCATTTCAGTTTTGGCGCGAATCAGTTCTCGACGCGCGGCTATCGCGATGTGGGCGAGACGTTCATCTGCGAAAAGGGCGCGATGCACACCTCGCGGCAAGGCTATCGCTGGTTCAACAAGGTCGTAGATGAGACCCCTCTGGACAAAGGCTATCGCACACCTGTTCCCGAAGAGGAGCCTCTCGAAGTGCACACGAACTACGACATCACCGAGGACGCGGTGAACACCTTCGTCGATGGCGTGCGAACGGGCACGATCGAGAATGCTGTGTTCTCCGCGGTGGAGACCATGTACACCGCCATGATGGCCCGGGCTGCCATCTACACTCGGAAGGAAGTTGCCTGGGACGAAATCGTGAGAGGTTGAGCGCGTATCCCGCGAGTGACCATTAAGGGGAGCAGGTCACGCGCATCCGTTTGGTGGAGACTACCGCTCTGCGCCGGGCCCCTGTCCATCAGATTCGGAGTGAGTCCTTTGCGGCCAGAACCAGCCGCATGCTCTGTTAAGGCATCTGGCGAGGAAGATCAAGTCGGCTTTCGAGTCTCCGGTCCCGCGAGGATCCGCCCACCCACAGCGAACGGCTGCCGGCCGCGGTCATCCAGCGTGAGTCGGCCGTCGACCAATACTGCAACTGGCGCGGAGAGACATGCAGCACAATCTGGGTGGACCGGCCGGGCTCCAGATGGAGGCGGGCGAAACCGGCCAGAACGGAATCCGCGAACTGAGCCCCCGCGGGTGGCTGATCCGGTTTGTTCAGGTAGAGTTGCACGACTTCATCGCCGGCGACGGAGCCCGTGTTCTTGATGCGCACGTGGACGTCGATTCCGCCGTCGGCCGCCGGATCAGTCTGCAGGTCGGAATAGGCAAAGCTGGTATAAGACAGCCCAAAGCCGAAGGGGAAGAGCGGCTCGATCTTCTGGCGGTCGAACCAGCGATAGCCGACCAGAATTCCTTCGCTGAAGGTCGTCTTTCCATCCACGCCCTGCTCGGAGCGCTCGGGGTAGGCTGGATCGTTGGCGGGCATATCGGTGAGCCGCTTAGGCCAGGTGAAAGGCAAGCGTCCGCCAGGGTTTTCCTTGCCGAGCAACAGCCTGGCCGTGGCCCAGCCGCCCTCGTCGCCGGGCCACCACATCTGCAGAACCGCCTTGACCTGTTCGAGCCAGGGCATCGCCACGGGCTGGCATAAGTTCAGCACGACAATTGTGTTCGGGTTGACGGCGGCGACGTCCGTGATGAGCTTATCCTGATCGCCGGGCAGTCCGAAGGTGGGCAGGCCGCGGCTCCAGGCAAAAACAATCGCGGTCCGCGCCTGTTTGGCAGCGGCTATGGCGGCGCGGTAGTTTTCCGCCTGTTGTTGAGGCGTTACCCAATTGAACCGCACCTGCACCGGGTTGTTGGAGGTATCTGGAGCGATCTCGATCAAGACGCGATGGGGGCCGGCGGTGAGCGGCATAGCAGCGCGCATATTGGCCAGGCCATCGGTGGTGGGCAGAATACTGTCCTGGCCCGCCTGCGTGACTTCGCCGTGAATCCAATTAAACCAGGACTTGGCCACGAGCACGTCATCGATCTTGAGTTTGCCGTAACATCCCATGAGTTGAAGATGCAGACGGTAAATACCGCTTTCGGGGACCTGCAAGGTCCCGGTCCATTTGAAAGTAGTATTCGCGGGGAGCGCCGTGCCTCCGGCGCGCGTGAAGTTCACCTGGGCATCGATGGCTAGGGCGTTGCCGGTGCTGGAGCCGGAGCGCTCCAGGCCGGGCGCGCCGGCGTGCGACAGCAGGCTCGCCGGCACGGGCGTGCCGTCCATATCGTTGGCCACGGCGTAAGTAATGTGCGCGCCACCCGCCAATTGGCGCAGCGCGGCGAGCGTGCCGACCTGGCGCTCGGGCAAGCCGACGGCCTTCTCGCCGGTCATGCCGACGGCGATGGTCTGGCCGGCGCCGGGACCGATCAGCGCGAGGCTCTTAAGATCGGCGGGCTGGAGCGGCAGCGCGCCGCCGTCGTTCTTCAGCAGGACGGCGGCATGCACGGCGGTGCGCTCGACCACGGCCGCGTTAGCGGCGGTATCGGATGGCGTGATGTCGAGCTTGGCTTTGCCGTCGAGGTAGCCGAACTTCTCCATCTGGGCCAGGACGCGGCCGGCAGCGCGGGTGATGGTCTCCTCGGAGACTGAGCCGGCGGCGAGGAGCTTTTTCAAATCGGTCTCGGGCTCGGGCTGCGGCGGCTGCGGGTGCGGCTCTTCCGGCAGGCCGAGCGAGGCTAGGGCCGGGCCTTCGGGCCGGGGGGCCGGCGGCAGATTGCGGCTGACGAAATAAGCCGGATCGCCCCAGGCAACCGGCAGCGTGCCGGGCATCTCCATGTCGAGACCGGCGTTGATGAAATCGGTGGCGTGGGTGGCGCCCCAGTCGGAGGTGACGAAACCGGCGAAGCCGTTCTCCTTTTTCAGGATGCCGAGCAGCGTATCCGGATTGCCGCAGGAGTAGCGGCCATTGATGCGGTTGTAGGAACACATGATCGAGGAGACGCCAGCCCGGACGGCGGCGGCGAAGGGCGCGGCGTAGACCTCGTGCAGGGTCTGCGGGTCGATGAAGACGTTGGTCGCGTCGGTGTCGTAGCCGATGTAGTGCTTGGCCTGCGACATGATGCCCTGCTGCTGGATCCCGACGATTTCGGCGGCGCCGATTTCGCCGGTCAGGAAGGGGTCCTCGCCAAAGGTGTTGTAGCCGCGGCCGAAGGCGAAGTTCCGGTCGATATTGATGAACGGCTGGAGCACGACGCCGACGCCGTGGGACCGGGCCTCGCGGCCGATCAGCGCGCCGTTGGCCTGCGCGTCCTCGCGGCTGAAAGTGGCCGCCACTCCCATGGTGGAAGTGGGCGCGACGGAGGGCACGCGGGTCAGCACGCCGGGCGGGCCGTCGGCCAGGCGCAGGGGAGGAATGCCGAGGCGCGGGATGCCGGGCAGGTAGCCGGCCTCGCCCTGGTAGGTGGCGGCGTCCTCGCCGGTGCCGTGGATCATGGCGATCTTCTCGTCGAGGGTCATCTGGCTGAGTAGATGGTCGACGCGCGGACTGCTGGTGATCTTCGGCTCCTGGGCCAGCAACGCCGCGACGCTGAAGTACGCGAGGACCAAAGCTGAGGTCAAGACTCTTTTCGTGGCAAAACGACTTTGCATTGTGGCTCCCAAGGCTTTATCGGCTTCTTTCGAGGATTCAGCGATTCACGTTGAGCGCGACGGTAGACCAAGGCTATCTTGTGGGGGATCCTGGTTTGTGCCGCCGGCACCGAAAATCATACATCGAACCCCACCCCGTAACCACCTGACCACTTGGCTGACCGCCTAGCAAATGGATCAATTCGTTCGTGCAGACGATCACTTCTACGGGTCGGCGGCTGCGTAACCGTGTGGATCTTTTTCTGGATGCCTCAACGCCCGTGCGTCTGGGTCCGCACAGCGTACAGCGAACTCCGCGCGGCGATAAACAGGGTCTGGCGATCCGGCCCGCCGAAGAGCAATTGCAGCGGCCGCTCCGGCACCTCGATCGTGTCAATGAGCCGGCCCGCGGGGGTGTAGACATAGATCTGGCCGGCGGCGATGTAGACGTTGCCCCGAGCGTCGACCGCGACGCCCTCCCCGCCTTGCTCGACGAAGGGTTGCATGTCGCTGAGACTACCGTCGGCGTTTACCGTCGTGCGGAAGGTCTGCAGCTGTTCCTCGCTCGTCAGGTAGAAGGGTTGACCGGGCTCGGCGGGCGCGAGGCCGAAGGCGCGCAGCATGGGACTGTTCTTCACGCCCCACGCGGTCCTGCCGCTGGTGAAGAGTTCGTCGGCGGCGAGGAAGGTGGAGCCGTCGGGCGAGACGTAATGGAAGGGCCGGGTCAGCGCGGGCACTTCGAGCCGCCAGTCGCCCACCGGAAGCACGGGCGTGAGACCAACGCGCGCGATTGCCGGCTCGGGCTTCAGCAGCGTCACGTCCAGGCCCGGCGCGTCGGGTTTGAAGCTATAGATGGTCCCATTGCCGGCGTAGGAGACCACGATCAGATTGCCCGCACGGTCGAAGGTCAGCTGGACAGGATCGAGCGCATTGTCGCGCACCGTCGTGAGTTGGTGCTCCTTCGTATTCCAACGATAGATGCGTTGCCAATGGGCGTCGACAAAATACAGGTCCCCGGAAGGCGAGATCGCCCCGCCGGAGATGCTGTAAAAGCCTCCGGCCAGCTTCTCCACCGACGCCCCCGGCGCGCGCACTGATGATACTGCGCGCCGGCTCGGTGGCGGCGCCTTCCCCGAAAGATCGAGCCATGCGAACTCGCGCTGGCGCAGTTCTATGTGGTGCGTCTGGTCGTACACAGCGGCGTCGTAGGCCACCTTGCTATTGCTGTAGCTGTGGAAGTTGCGGAAGTGGATGCCGCTCGAATCGGTCGCCTTCACCGCCCAGGGGAAGGGTTGGAACATACTGATGACGCGATAGACACAGAGGTTCGCGACGGTGATGTTGCGCGAAGTCTGGATCTCCAGCGGCAGATCGGCGCCGCTCTCGCCGCGCTCGCCTTCGGTTTGCAGCGCGTAAATCTCCCAGTTGGCGGCGTTGCGCAGTTGCACCTCGTGGCGCACGTGATGCTCGCTCGACATCTCGTAAATGCGGCCCTCGGTGGTCGTGTCCGAAACCAGCAGGCCCGCCTGCGCGAAGCTGCTCGGCGTCCAGATGTCGAAAAAGGTTCCGCCGCCACCGTCGGTCACCCACAGGCTCGGATACTGCACATCCCAACGCCGGCGCGGGTCCGGGTCGCCCGTGTGGTTGCTGTTGTACGGATTCTCCCGTCCGCCGTCGATCTTCGGCGTGCCATGGCCGCCGAGCAGGCGGACGTCGTTCACCAGCGAATGCGTTCCCGCCATCCACTTCAGCGCCACCGCGCGCGGATTGATCCCGTTCGTGTAAAGCCCCAACCCGATCACGATGTTCGTGCCGCCCTTCGGCGCCTCCACCATCGCCACCGGCCCGCCGATGCCTTCGAACGCTGCCGTTCCATCGAGCAGCGCGATCTGCGTTGCGCCCGGATGCAGTCCGACGAGCACGGTGTCGGGCTTCAGCACGAGTGTGTCGCGGACCACGTAGACGCCCGAGGGGAAATAGAGCGTCCGATGCCCGGCGATGGCGCGGCGCAGAGCATCGGTATCGTCGCTCTGCCCGTCGCCCTTAGCACCTAACTCGCCTACGTTCGCCCAGGTGTCGCACGCCGGCAGGTCGAGTAGGTCGGAGGCGGCGGGCGCGCTCAGCGTGCTGAGTGGCGCGGCCTCGTAAATCGTCTTGTACTCGCCCGCGGCGCCGATGTTCGTGTAGTGCAGTCCATGGGAGAAGAGTTTTACCTGATAGATCGCCCCGGCGCCGGCGAGCTTCTTGCCGCTCTCGCGGAACTCGGCAAACCGCGGCACGTTCCGACAGGTGACGCCCTCCATGTTGATCTCGGTGCGTGCGTTCTTCTCCGTGCTGAGAATCACGGCCGGCCCGGCGATGTTCTCCATCCGTGCGTCCTTGATCCACATCTCGTCGGCAAACCCCGCGTCGACCGAAATCGCCGTGGGCACGTCCTGGAAATGGGGCCGGATCAGCGTGAGCCCGGCCTCGCGCTCACGGATCGCTGCTTCGCGCTGGCCCTGAAAGAACGCATCGACCATCGTGAACTGCCAGCCCGGCGACGGGCGCGACGTCCAAACGCCATACTGGCCGCCGAGGAAGCGCACGTCCTCGACGACGTTGCCGGCCTCATGGATGCCCGCGAGGCCGGAGCCGATACGGAACTCCATGTGCGCCAGGAAACAGTGCTGGGCATACTTGGAGCGCACCGCCGTCGCGCCCGCATTGCCTTCGCCAATTTCAATGTCGATGTTGCTGATTGCCGAGTAAAACGTGCCAGGGTTGGCGTCGGGCACGTTTTCGTAGACCGGCGGCGCGGCGCCGTGTACTCCCGCCGGGCGGTTGCCGGCGAAGAACAGCATATATCGCTCGTTGCTCTTGTCCTGGTAGCCGGGCGTGTTTTCCCCGAGCACGAAGACCGGCCGCGCCGCGCCATAACCGATCACGCGGATGCCCGGCCAGACGTAGACAGTGTGGCTGAGCCGATAGCGCCCCTCGGGTACGAAGACGATACCCTGCCGGGTAGTCTCCTGGACCTTGTCGATGGCCCGCTGCAACGCAGTTGTGTCGTCGGCGACTCCATCGCCCTGCGCCGCGAAGGCTTCCTTCGTCAGGAAGACAGCCTTGGGATCATCCAACCGCCGGGTGTAATAGGACGCCGGCCACACAAGGCTAGCAGCCAGCAGGGCCCACATGGCTCCCAAGACCACCCCAGTGCGTCTTAGCATTCCTCAACCTCCTGTGCGGCTTCGCGCCTCGGACGGCAGCGACTGGCCACAGAGCAGCGCAAAACCAAGCGCCCCCACCAACAGCAGGTTGCGTCTCATGATGAGGATCTCCGCCCGCAAGTGTATCGACTTCAGCGTCGCCACAGGAAGGGACTCCGAGCGGGAGGATGCAGACACTTCTGCCGTTGCTCTCCAGAGAGCGCACGATCTGGAGAAGGCAGGGTGGTCCCCTGCTTGGCGGAGCGAACTGCTCTGTGGCACACCACTTCCCAACGGCCGGTTCGCAGAGGTTCACTGGTTAAGCCGTCATCGAGGTCGAGATGAACAGCCAACACGAACCCGAGACGATCAAGATCGTGGTGGAGGAGGTCAGCGACAGCTTCCGAATCTTCCACACGAACTTCGAGCTGACCCGAACGAGAACGGCGCCGCAGCCGGGAAGTAACTTGCGGCGCAGCCGGCCTTGGGAGAGCATAGGTAACAGTTCGGGAAGGAGACTTACGAACACCACACGCTATCGGCACATTCTGGCAGTTGGCCTAATTCTTTGCGGAGCGCTCGATGCAGCGAATTACACTTACCCGCTCAAGATCAGCAGCGCGAATCCAGGCTGAGTTTCCGCTGGCTGGCGTGGACAATCGAGGCTTCCGCAGGCGGGTTCAACGGCGTAGAACGCTTGTAGCTCAGGTCTTTGGGCTGGCGGATGCGAGGACTGGAACACCAGAGTTCAACCCTTCGTTCGTAGACCGGGTTAGAAGGATGGAGTTTCCGCAGCTAATGTTCCTGCCTCAGCAAGCTGGCGTCCCCAGCGTCGATAGCATGCTGCGCTTAGATGAGGCCCAGTCCGTGTTCGTCCCGCATCTTGACCCTACGCAGTTTTGCCTTGGCGACGAGGTCGCGAATGTGTTGCGCCACCAGATCAATTTCCTCCTCACCGGGATCGGGCCGAACTACTACACGGAGCTTCGGGAGTTCTTGCTGAATGATTAATAGTGTGCCCCATTGTGAGGCAAACTACCCGGGAGGCCAGGGGCGGCTGGCTCAGCTTATCGGTTCGGTCCCCTCGTTTAGGATCGCAAGATAGGCATCGTAAACGAAAAGTCGACGGCGTTGTCGCCCGGTGATCTCGCGAAGCATGCCCAACCGCTGCATGTGCTTCAGAGATTTCGCCACGGTCGGCGCGGAGATGCCGATGCTCCGGGCAGCGGCGGGGATCGACACGATCGGGTTCCGTTGCATGTGTTCGAACACGCGAAGCACGGATGCTGCCGGGCGGCCCAACGCCTCGATCTTGCGGTGGTGGTCCTCGAAAACGGCGAGGATACGGCGCGCGGCTGCCACGGACTGTTCTGCCGTATCCCTGACGCCGGTCAGGAAGAAGTCCAACCAGGTCTCCCACTCGCCCTTCGTCCGCACTCGGTCCAGCAAGTCGTAATAGGCAGGCCGGTGCTGTTTGAAGTACAGGCTGAGATAGAGGATCGGCTCCCGGAGCACGCCGGCGGCGCACATCAGGAACGTGATGAGGAGCCGGCCCAGGCGGCCGTTGCCGTCCAGGAACGGGTGAATCGTCTCGAACTGGACGTGAACCAGACCGGCTTTGATGAGCACCGGGAGATCCGCGCGCTCGTCGTGCAGGAATAGTTCGAGGGCGCTCATGCAATCGAGGACCAGCTCGGGCGGTGGCGGAACGAAGGCGGCGGTTCCCGGGCGGGTTCCACCGATCCAGTTCTGGCTTTGCCGGAACTCGCCCGGCTGTTTGTCGCTACCCCGGCCCTTCGACAGAAGCACTTCATGGATCTCGCGGATCAGCCGCAACGACAGCGGAAAGCCACCGCGCAGCCGCTCGAGGCCATGGTTCAGCGCCGCGACGTAGTTCGAGACTTCCTGGACGTCGTTCAGCGGTACGCCCGGCGCCTCGTCGTTTTCAAATAGGAGCAAGTCGGATAGCGAAGACTGAGTCCCCTCGATCTGCGACGACAGCACCGCCTCCTTTCGCACGTAGGCATAGATGAATAGCGACAGGTTGGGGAGAATGGAAGCCAGGCCATCGAGCCGGCCGAGAGACTGGTTTGCCTGTTCGAGCAGGCGTTGGAGGGTCTCCAGGCGCAACGGAGGATTCGGCGGAAGTGGCGGCGGCACGAACGCCCTGACGCTCTCCTCGCCGTAGGCTTTGACGATGTAGCGGCCCAGTCGCAGGCTCTGGTCCTCAGGAGCCGACACAAAATCCTTTCGTTACACCTCTCCTTACGAAAGGATATGCCATTTTTCTTTCGTTAGCTAGCCCGCCTCAGAGTCGGCAAGCAGGAGCCCACATCGATATTCTCGTATAGGGAAACCGGTTTGTCTTCGTGCTATGCGGAATCACAGAAGGCGGGAACAAACGTGCGTGAAGTACCCAGGTTTGGAGTCGGTTTGGAGTCCAGAAGGGCGTTGGTGGCGTTTTGGCGTCCAAATTGGTCGCCGCTAAGTCTTTTGTTTTCAGTGAGTGATGTCCGTAAGTTGTTGATATCTTTTGCTTGGGGTGCAAGAGGTCCGGGGTTCAAATCCCCGCGGCCCGACCAGCCTCTTCCATGACATACACCCCCCAGGGTTCCTCTTCCCTGGTGTCATTCAGCGTCATCCTCCTCCTCCTTCTCTGTCTCCTCCTTTCTGATCAGTGTCGCGGCGATGGATTGACCACCTGTCCGGCGGCGCTCCCCGTTCGAGTGAGTGCAGTGCACCGTCATTCCCAGCGCATCCGGCAGGCCGCGGCCGCACCCTGCGGGACGCCTGCCGTGCTGGACCACCTCCCATCAAAGCGCGGACAATAGTCGAGGAACTCCGCCGCTCCCGTCGCGACGGCGCCATCCAGGCCGTGTCGAATTGCATGCTGAGGAAATCGAAGCCATGAAGATCACCCATGTCGAAGCCATTTACCTGCGCCAGGCCGAAGTGAAGAAGCAATGCGACAGCGGGCAGGATGTCCTGATCGTCCGCGTCTCGACCGACGCCGGCATCACCGGCCTGGGCGAGGTGGACTCCGCGCCTATGGCCGTGAAGGGCGCCATCGAGGGGCCCTACTCGCACGCCATCACCGCCGGTCTGCGCGAGCTGATCCTGGGCGAGGATCCCTTCGAGACCGAGTACCTGTGGGACAAGATGTACCACCAGAACGTCTACGCCGGGCGGCGCGGCATTGCGATCCACGCCATGAGCGGCATCGACATGGCGCTGTGGGACATCAAGGGCAAGGCGCTCGGCCAGCCCATCTGGAAGCTGCTCGGCGGCGGCTTCCATCGAAACGGGATCCGGGCCTACGCCAGCTCGCTGTTCGGCCCCACTCCCGCCGAGACCGGCCTGCGCGCGCGCCGCTTTCGCGATCTCGGCTTCAGCGCCGTCAAGTTCGGCTGGGCCCCCATGGGGCAGGATGAGAAGACCGATATCGCGCTCGTCCGCGAGGCCCGCCAGGGCCTGGGCGACGAGCCGGATCTGATGATCGACGCGGGCCTGGTCTGGGACGCCAAGACCGCCATCCAGCGCGCCCGTGCCTTCTCCGAGCAGCGCATCTTCTGGCTCGAGGAGCCGCTGCGCGCCGACGACTACGAGGGCTATCGCAAGCTCTCCCAGGCCACCGAAGTGCGCATCGCGGCGGGCGAGGAGGAAAGCGAGCGGCGTTCCTATCTGGAGCTCATGGACCGCGGCCAGATCGACATCGTGCAGGTGGACCTGACGCGCTGCGGCGGCTTCACCGAAGCCATGAAAATCGCCAGCCTGGCCCAGGACCGCGGTCTGCCGGTGGTCAACCACGGCTTCACCACTTACATCAAC
>JBEKHU010000004.1:0-24243 GCA_050012115.1 Bryobacteraceae bacterium
CCGAAAAGCCGCAGCCGCTGTTCAGTTACTTCAAGCAGCTCTTCGCGCAGGTCACCAACCCGCCCATCGACCCGATCCGTGAAGATCTGGTGATGTCGTTGACCAGCTACCTCGGCACGGAACGCAACATCCTGGCCGAGACCTCGCAGCATTGCCACACGCTGAAACTCGACCACCCCATCCTGACCAACCGCGACCTTGAGAAGCTGCGCCGCGTCAGCATGGGCGACTTTTTGGCCACGACGCTGCCCATGCTGTTTCGGGTCGACGGTGGAGCGAAGGAACTCGAGCGCTCCCTCGACAGTCTCTGCCGCCGCGCTTCGCTGGCCATCAAGAACGGCTACACCGTGCTGCTGCTCTCCGACCGCGGCATCGATCAGGAAATGGCGCCCATCCCATCGCTGCTCGCCCTGAGCGCGGTTCACAACCATCTGGTCCGCGAGGGAACGCGCACCCAGGTCTGCCTGATCATCGAAAGCGGCGAGCCGCGCGAGGTGATGCATTTCTGCCTGCTGATCGGCTACGGCGCCAGCGCTATCAACCCCTACCTGGCCGTCGAATCTTTGGAGAGCCTCGCCCAGCGCGGTCTGCTGCCGGAAGGCACCAGCTTCGAGACGGCGCTGAAAAACTACAAGAAGGCCGTCAATAAGGGCCTGCTCAAGGTCTTTTCGAAGATGGGCATCTCCACGCTGCAGAGTTATCGCGGTGCGCAGGTCTTCGAGGCCATCGGTCTTTCGAGCAGCATCGTCGACAAGTACTTCACCGGCACCTCCTCGCGCATCGAGGGGATCGGCTTTGACGTGCTGGCCGAGGAGGCTCGCCGCAAGCATGAGTTCGCTTTCCGCCCGGTGACCGAATCCGAGACGGAACTCGACGTCGGCGGCAACTACGCCTACCGCGTCAACGGCGAATACCACCTCCTGAACCCATACTCGATTTCCAAGCTGCAGCAGGCCATTCGGCAGCAGAACTACGCCAGCTATCAGGAGTTCGCCGCCCACGTCAACGACCAGAGCCGCCGCCTCTGCACGCTGCGCGGGCTGATGGACTTCAAATGGGCCGCCAAGCCTCTGCCCATCGAAGAGGTCGAGCCGGCGCGCGAGATCGTGAAACGCTTCGCCACCGGCGCCATGTCGTTCGGGTCCATCAGTAAGGAGGCCCACGAGACGCTCGCCATCGCCATGAACCGCATCGGCGCGCGCTCCAACACCGGCGAGGGCGGCGAGGACGAGGCGCGCTTTGAGCGCGATCCCAACGGCGACTGGCGCCGCAGCGCCATCAAGCAGGTGGCCTCCGGGCGCTTCGGCGTCACCGCGAATTATCTGGTCAATGCCGACGAACTGCAGATCAAGATCGCCCAGGGCGCCAAGCCCGGCGAAGGCGGCCAGCTCCCCGGCCACAAGGTGGACTCCGAAATCGCGCGCGTCCGCCACTCGATTCCCGGCGTGGGGCTGGTCTCTCCGCCGCCGCACCACGACATCTACTCCATCGAGGATCTGGCCCAGCTTATTTACGACTTGAAGAATGTCAGCCCGCAGGCCCGCATCTCCGTGAAGCTCGTGGCCGAGGTCGGCGTCGGCACGGTCGCCGCCGGAGTTGCCAAGGCGCACGCCGACCTCGTCCTCATCTCAGGCGACAGCGGCGGCACGGGCGCGAGCCCGCTCACTTCGATCAAGCACGCCGGCATTCCCTGGGAGCTCGGCCTCTCCGAGACCCAGCAGGTGCTGGTGATCAACGACCTCCGCAGCCGCATCCGCGTTCAGGTCGACGGCAAGCTCCAGACCGGCCGCGACGTGGCCATCGCCGCGTTGCTGGGCGCCGATGAGTTCGGCTTCTCCACCATGCCGCTCGTTTCCATGGGCTGCATCATGATGCGCAAATGCCACCTCAACACCTGCCCGGTGGGCATTGCCACCCAGGACCCGGCGCTGCGCAAGAAGTTCACCGGCACGCCGGAGGCGGTCATCAGCTACTTCTTCTACGTCGCCGAGGAACTGCGCCAGATCATGGCCCGGCTCGGCTTCCGTACCGTGGATGAAATGGTCGGCCGCGTGGACCGGCTCGAGACGCGCCCGGCCGCCGATCACTGGAAAGCGCGTGGCATTGACCTCAGCGCGATCCTCTACAACCCGCCCGCGCCCAACCGCGTCGGACGGCGCTGCCTCATCGGCCAGGATCACGGCCTCGAAAAGGCCCTCGACTACACCCTGATCGAGCATGCCCGCGAGGCGCTCGACCGCGGCACGCATGTGGAAATCCAACTGCCCATCAAGAACACACATCGCACCGTGGGCGCCATGCTCTCGGGCGAGATCTCGCGCCGCTACGGCTCGAAGGGCCTTCCGCCGGATACCATCCGCTTCCAATTCACCGGCAGCGCCGGCCAGAGCTTCGGCGCATTCCTTGCGCCCGGCGTCACGCTGACTCTTGAAGGCGACGCCAACGACTACGTCGGCAAGGGCCTCAGTGGCGGGCGCATCGTCATCTACCCGCCCCGCGCTTCCAGCTTCGTGCCCGAGGACAACATCCTCGTCGGCAACGTCGTGCTCTACGGTGCGACCAGCGGCGAGGCGTTTTTCAACGGCATGGCCGGCGAGCGTTTCGCTGTCCGCAACTCCGGCGCTACAGCGGTTGTGGAAAGCGTTGGCGATCATGGCTGCGAGTACATGACCAACGGTCTCGTTGTCGTGCTCGGCCGCACTGGCAAGAACTTCGCCGCCGGCATGTCGGGCGGCATCGCCTACGTGCTCGACGAGACCGGCGAGTTCGCCACGCGCCTCTGCAACCGCGCCGGGGTCGACCTCGATCCGGTCTTCGACCCGCGCGACGTCCGCCTGCTCCAGCAGCTTATCGAGCAGCACGCCGACCTGACCGGCTCTCCGCGGGCACGCTGGATTCTCGACAACTGGTACGCCATGTTGCCCCGCTTCCTCAAAGTCTTCCCCCACGAATACAAGCGTGTCCTCGGTGCGCCGCGCAGCGAGGACATGCCCAGGATCACCCTCACGCGGCCCGACGCCCGTGCGGCCCAGGAGTCCATCCGTGGGTAAGATCACCGGCTTCAAGGAAATCGCTCGCGAGAATCCCGAGCGCCGCGCGGTCGCCGAGCGCGTCAACGATTGGTTCGAGGTCTACCAGCCGTTCCCCGATGAGAAGGTTCAGGCCCAGGGCGCGCGTTGCATGGATTGCGGCGTGCCTTTCTGCCACACCGGCTGTCCGCTGACCAACATCATTCCCGACTTCAACGACCTCGTCTATCGCAATCGCTGGAGGGACGCCATCCGCGTCCTTCACGCCACCAACAACTTTCCCGAATTCACCGGACGCGTCTGCCCGGCCCCCTGCGAGGCGGCTTGCGTCCTCGGCATCAACGAGCCGCCGGTCACCATCAAGGCCATTGAACGCGCCATCATCGACCACGCCTGGACCGAGGGCTGGATCAAGCCCGAGTTCCCCTCGCAGCGGACTGGCAAACGCGTAGCCGTCGTCGGCAGTGGGCCGGCCGGCCTCGCCGCCGCGCAACAGTTGGCCCGCGCCGGCCACCTGGTCACCGTGTTCGAAAAGAACGACCGCATCGGCGGGCTTCTCCGCTATGGCATCCCCGACTTCAAGATGGAGAAGCAGTTCATCGACCGGCGCATCCTCCAGATGGAGGCCGAAGGTGTCACCTTCCGCGCCAACGCGCACGTCGGCGTGGACGTTCCGTTGGATCATTTGAGACGCGACTTCCACGCCATTCTCCTCGCCGGCGGCGCGGAGCAATCGCGGGACCTCAGCATCCCCGGCCGCGAGCTCAATGGCATCTTCTTCGCCATGGATTTCCTGCCGCAGCACAACCGCCGCAATGCGGGCGACTTCGTCCCCGACGATCGGTGGATCAGCGCCGCCGGCAAGCACGTCGTCATCATCGGCGGCGGCGACACCGGCGCGGACTGCCTCGGCACCTGCCACCGCCAGAAGGCTGCGTCGATCCACCAGTTCGAGATCATGCCCCTGCCGCCCGGCGAACGCGCGTCTTCCACGCCCTGGCCGCTCTGGCCGCTGATGCTCCGCACCGAGAGTTCGCATGAGGAGGGCGGTGAGCGCCACTGGTCGATCCTGACCACCCGCTTCAACGCTGACGGTCATGGCAACGTGCGCAGCCTGGAGACCGTCGCAGTCGGCCCGCCGCCCGGCTTTGAGCCGATCCCTGGCACTGAGCAGGAGTTCCCGGCCGACTTTGTTCTGCTCGCCCTCGGTTTCACCGGGCCCGTGAAGAACGGGCTGCTCGATCAGCTCGGCGTCGAGTTGGACGCCCGCGGCAACGTCCGGACGGGCGAGAACTCGATGACCTCGCAACCCGGTGTCTTCGCCGCCGGCGACATGCGCCGCGGCCAGTCGCTCGTCGTCTGGGCCATCGCCGAGGGCCGTCAGGCCGCCCGCGGCATTGACGAATACCTGCAGCGTCCCGCCAGCCTGCCTTGATTCCCGGCCTCCAGGCCGTGCCCGCGCCGTCGGCCGGGTGCCTCCTCTCTCGTGTAGGATGATTCCGATCTGGAAGTCCAATCCGAACTCTGGTTCATCTCGGGAGGTGACCGGTGACCCGCGTGGCGTTCGTCTGCACTGCTCTGTTCGCCTCCGTCCTGTCGGCTGAAAGCCCCCGGCCCGTTTGCGTGACCATCCAGGCGGGCGTACCCGTGCGCATTATGCGCGGCGGCATTGGCGCCTCCTGGCACGCCATCGACAGGGAATTGCCCAGCCACCAGCCCAAAGGCGATGACTCCTATTCCGGCAGCGCCTGGGGCGGCAACCCCGACCCCGACGACGCGCCGGCCTGGCAACGCCTCTCCGCCCACGCCGACTGGCTGGGCCTCGACTGGGTCCGCGTCGAGCTTGAGCAGCACATGTACGAACCCCGCCGCCGCGAGTTCTCCTGGGACAACCGCGACATGCGCGCCCTCTACCGGATCCTCGACTGGGCCCAGAGCCGTCACATCGACGTCTTCCTCCAGCAGATGTGGGACGACGTCGATTGGAACGCGTATCCGGGCCTGGAGAATGACCCCGTCGGGCGGCTCCGCAGCGCGCCGCGCTCGATCCCCGAATTCGTCTACGGTCTCGGCGAACTCGTTGCCCACCTCACCCGCGACAAGGGCTACACCTGCCTCCGCTGGCTTAGCATCAACAACGAGCCCGGCTGGGACGAATTCTCCTGGTGGCAAGGCTCCGACCTCAAGGCCCTCCCCATCGACCCAGCCTTCGCCGCCGTTCGCGCCGAACTCGACTCGCGCGGCATCCGCCTGCCCATCTCCGGCCCCGACTGGACCGACCTGCCCAAGCTCGACCCCTCCAAACTAGGCTTCGAATCCTCGCTCGGCGCCTTCGACCTCCACTCGTATACCGCCGTCTTCGACGATATGGACACGAAAGACAGCTACCCGCTCCGCGAGGCTCAGCTGCGTCTCGGAGAATGGGCTCAATACGCCCATGATCGCGGCAAGCCCCTCTTCCTCTCCGAACTGGGCACAATGGGCTTCGGCTGGGGCCGGCGCCACGCCGGGCCCGGCAGCTACGAATCCGGCCTGAAGGACGCCTCGCTTGTCGTCCGCGGCATCAATGCCGGCGTGGATGGCTTCAATCGCTGGAGCTTCACCAACCGCGGCGATCTCGACGGGCAATGGCAGTTGGTCGACACTTGGGATCCCGACGCCAACCGCCTGCTTCCCCAATTCCGTCCGCATCCCAACGTTTATTTCCAATTCGGCCTGCTCTCGCGTTTCATCGCCGCGCATTCGGCTGTTCTCGATACCCGCGTCGAAGGCCCCTTCAGCGAACGGGAGCGCAAACTCGTCGCTACGGCGTTGCGCAGCCCCAAGGGCAACCTGACCGTCTGCCTGGTGAACGAATCGCCGCGTGACGCCGACGCCACTATCACGCTCCAGGGCCTCACCGCCGCGACACCGCTTTACAAGTACGCGGTCACCCGCGCCGACCGCGACCGCTCGGACGTCCGGATTCGCCCCCTGCGCCAGTTCACCGCGCAGCCCGGCTCCGCGCTTGTCCACGATCGCATCCCCGCCCAGAGCGTCACCGTCTACTCGAGCTACCGCCTCAGTCCCGCGGACCCCGGCATCATGTCGGAGGAATAACCCGTCGCACACATGTTCCCGGTTCCGCCGCGCCCCTCTGCTTGGCAATACCCGAGTTGGCTCGAACACGGCGGTCCGCTCTGTTGGAGCGTAGCCACACCGCCTCCTTTCACGCGCGGACTCTGCCGCGCCTGCTCCTACTTCGTATGCTGGTAGGTTCATGCTGCAACGCGGTCTCGCCTGGTTGATTTTGCTCCTGCACGCCGCGCTCGCCGTCTACGCCCTGGTTGTGACCAGGCCCTTCGCCCAGCCGGTGTGGACGCCGGAGGGCCTGCAACATCTGGGCATGTACCTGGCCGTCTTCGCCGGCTTCTCCGGCGTCGTCCTGTTGCTGCGTGCCCGTTGGTACTCGGCCATCCTCACCCTCGTTGGGCTGGCGTATTCCTTCTACGTCGCCGGGCCGCGCGCCGTTGTTGCCGTCCTCTACATCCTGCTCTCTGCTTACTGCGCCGGGCGGCTGATCCTGCGAAAAGTGGCCAAACCGAGTTCCACGACGCACATCCTGACCCTGCTGATGGGCTTCTGCCTCTACCTCGTCTGGTTTCTCCTGACGCTGCGTTTTCCCATCCACTATCCGTGGTTCTACTGGATCGCCCTTGCCCTGCCGGTCTTGATCTCGCTGCGCCGCGGAATCTTCCCGACACTCGCGGCGCCGCGTGGCCCGGACGAATTCGCCCGGTCGTGGCCGCTGGCCCTGCTTTGGATGCCTCTGTTGGCCAACTGGCTGCTGGCGCTGAAGCCCGAAGTCAGCCCCGAGGGCTTGGCGCGGCACTTGGTCTTCGCCGCCCACCTGGCTGCAAAGCATGTCTGGGCCTATGACGTGGGCCAGTTCACCTGGGCCGTCTTCGCTACCGGCGGCGAGTCCTTGTTCGGCCTGGCCTATGTCCTGGGCGGAGAATCGGCTGCGCGCCTGTTGAACTTCTCCCTGCTCGCCGCCATCTGCTGGATGCTCTACGAACGCCTCCACCGGCGCGTTCCCGCCTGGATCGCCGGTTGCCTCGCGGGCGGCCTGGCGGCGATGCCGCTGACTCAGATGGTCACTGGCAGCCTCGGTGTGGAGAATTGGGTGGCGGTTTTCCTCTTGGGGGCCGTGCTGTTGCTCCGGCTGCACAAACGGGAGCGGCACCGCATCTTCGCCTGGTGCTCGGCCGCGCTCGCCGGCGCGGCCTGCGCCTGCCACGTCAGCGGCTTTGCCTTCCTGTTTCCGTTCTTCATCGCCTTCGCCAGCATGACGAACCCCGGCACGTGGATGCCCTGCGCTCTTCTGGCGCTCGCCATCGGCGGCTTTCCCTACGTGGAAGCCTTGCTGCGGACCGGCAACCCCATTTTCCCCTACTTCAATAACTTCTTCCGTTCCGAGGCCTTCGATGCGCAGGCCGCGTTCAGCGACTCGCCCTTCCACGAGCCGCCGTCCTGGCGCGTTCTGTACGACATGACCTTCCACTCCCGGCGCTTCACGCAAGGCTTCGACGGCGCCTTCGGCTACGGCTTGTTCCTGCTGCTGCCCGCGGCCGTGGCCGGCGCCAAGCGGCGCTGGCCCCGCACCGGCTTCGTCCTCCTCTGGACGGTTCTGGCCGGATCCCTGGTGGTCCTGCTCACTGCGCCGGAGCTGCGCAACCTCTACGCCGCCGTGCCCTTGTCCATCCTGCTGATCGGCATCGCGATCGGCAGCTACCGGCTCCACGGGATCGGTCTCGCCCGGGCTTTCGGCTGGCTGGCGCTGGCTGCTTATTGCCTGAGCTTCGCCCTCTTCCCGGCCGCGGGAGGACTGCACCGTGACTTCATAATGGACCCGCTGTTCACGCGCGCCTCGGTCGACCGCTATCTCATCGCTCACGCGCCTGAGCGGCCGCTCGTCGCGACGCTGCGTGCCCTGAAGCCCTCCACCGCCGTGGCCTTCCTCGAGTCCGCGAACGTCGGCGATTACGCCGGCCGGGTCTTCACCAACTCCTGGCGAACGCCTGGCTTCTCGCGCCGCCTCTACGAGTCTTCGAACGTCCTGGCTCTGAACGCCCTGAGCGACGACCCGAAGTTCACCCTGGGCTACTTCCTCTCCTACCGGGAAACGGCGGTGCGGCACCTGACCGTGGTGCCCAGCCGTGAGTTTCTCGACCGCTATACGCAAATCGTCCAGACCTTCGGCGACGCCGAATTAAGGCGCTGGATCCGGCCCCAGTTGGGCGTGACGGTCCCGGAACAGGCCTGGGCGGGTCCCGGCCGCCACGACGATCTCGACCCCGCGATCCATTTCGAGGGCCAGTGGGCCCGGCTGGTCGATCAGCCCTGGACTTTCCGCAACACGCTCGTGCACACCAGCGACCTGACCGCCCGGGCGGAGATCCGTTTCGAGGGCCGCGCGATTCGGCTCATTTATACGGCTGCGGCCAACCGCTGCCGGAGTGTTGTCAGCGTCAACTACCTGTCGCCGCGGGAGTTCGACGAGTTTGCAGAGCACACCGGGTGGCAGTCCGTCTCCCCGCTCTTTGAAGCGCCCGAGCCCGGCCGGAACATCCTGGTCCTGAGCATCGCCTCTGCTGGAAACGCGCTGGCGTCAGCCGCCGGCGCCTGCTATCTCGATCTCGACGGCTTCATCGTCGAGTGAACCCTGCCCGCCACGTTCGGCGGCGGAGCGGCCCGCACGCATACGATAAAATCATGGATCCATCATCGGCCCCGGACGCCGCTCCCGCCAATCCCGTGTCTGCGCCGGCCGATTCCTCTCAGCCGGTCTTCGATCTCGAGAAGCACTACCTCCTCCAGAACTACGCCCGCTATCCGCTCGTGCTGGCGCGGGGCAAGGGCTGCTGGGTCTACGACATCGACAAGCGCCGCTATCTGGATCTCATTACCGGCATCGGCGTCAACGCGCTCGGTCACGCGCATCCCCGGATTGTGCGCGTGATCCGCGACCAGGCCGCCCGGCTGATCCATTGCTCGAACCTCTACTACCACGAATACCAGGGCCCGCTGGCCCTGAAACTCTGTGAGACCAGCGGCCTCGACCGCGTCTTCTTCTGCAACTCAGGAACCGAGGCGGTCGAAGGGGCCATCAAGATGGCGCGCTCGCACGGGCGTCACATCGATCCCGATAAGTACGAGCTCGTCTCGCTGGACAACTCCTTCCATGGCCGCTCCATGGGCGCGCTCTCCATCACCGGGCAGCCCAAGTATAGGACCGATTTCGAGCCGCTGCTCGCCGGTGTGAGCTTTGTCCCTCCCGGCGACGATGCCGCTCTGGCCGCGGCCGTGAACGAGCGCACCGCCGGCATCTTCGTCGAAACCATCCAGGGCGAGGGCGGCATCAACCCGATCCCTGTCGAGCGTTTGCGCCTGGCCCGCGAGCTGGCCGACCGCCACAACGCCCTGCTGGTCTTCGATGAGATCCAATGCGGCGTCGGCCGCACGGGCCGGCATTACGCCTATCAGCATGCCGAGCCTCCCGTGCTGCCCGACATCGTGGTCCTGGCTAAGCCCATCGCCTGCGGCCTGCCGCTCGGCGCCATCGTCTGCAACGAGAAGGCCGCCGCCGCCATCGCCCCCGGCATGCACGGCACCACTTTCGGCGGCGGCGCCCTGGCCTGCCGCGTGGCGCTCGAGTTTTACGACATCCTCGACGAACTGCTGCCGCAGATGCGGCGCGTCGGGGAGTACTTCTTTGACGGTCTGCGCCGCTTGCAGAAGCGCTACCGCTTCATCCGCGACGTGCGCGGCGCGGGCCTGATGATCGGCGTCGAGCTCGATTTCGTCTGTAAGCACCTCGTGGCTGAGGGCATGAAAGAGGGCCTGCTGTTTAACGTCACGCACGAACGCGTCGTGCGCCTGCTGCCCCCCTACATCATCACGGAGAAGGAAGTCGACCGGGCGCTCCACGGCCTGAACCGCATCTTCCGGCACGCCCGGCCGCCGGCCGCATAACGGCTTGTCGCGGAAACAACGCAACCGCGACTGTGTTACTGAGCCGCGACCGTCAGGGAGCGGATGCTTCGCCGACCCACATCCGCTGCGAGCCGCATAGGCTCGTTGCGCCTTCATGCCTGCGGCTGCGTCCGCGGCCTGTCCGCCGCCGCGGCGCGGATCAGCACAAAGCCCACGCCAATGAACGCCGCGCCGATCCAGTAGGGCGAACTCATCCCGGCGTGATCGAAGGCCGCGCCCGCCACGATCGGCCCGCCCACGCGCGCCAGGCTGCTCAAAGAACTTCCGACGCCCATCAGCAGGCCCTGCTCCTGCGGATCGCCCTCCCGGCTGAGCAGCGCCCACAGCGCCGGGCCGGCCAGCCCGTTCCCCATGGCGATCACGCCGATGGCGGGGTACAGCCACCAGGCGTGCGGGCTCCAGGCCAGCAGCGCGTAGCCCGCCACGGAGATGATCAGCGCCTCCGACGCCAGCCGCGTCTCGCCGACCTTAGGCAGCGCCTTGCGCACCACGTAGCCCTGCATCACCACCGACACAGCCCCCAGCCACACCAGGATCAGCGCATTCTGCGGCGGCGTCAGGCCGTAGCGGTTGAGCGTGTAGACGGCGAAGTTCGACGTCAGGCCACTCATCGCCAGGCTCAGCATGAAGAACCCCGGCAGCAGCCAGCGCAGCATCGGGCGGCGCAGCGGGCCCACGATCTTGTGCAGCGGATCGAGGTCCCGCGCGCGGAACGACACCTTGTGGCGCGCCTCCTGCGGCAGCGACTCGGGCAGGAAGAAGAAGGCCGTGCAGGCCGTGGCCAGAGAAACGATGCCCGCGCCGAAGGCCGGGGCCTGGAGGCTGATGTGGCTCAGCGCTCCGCCGATCCCCGGCCCGAGCAGAAAGCCCATCCCGAACGCGGCGCCGATCAGGCCGAAGTTTTTGGCGCGGTCCTCGGGCCTTGACACGTCGGCGATGTAGGCCTGCGCCGTCGAGATGTTGCCGCCCGTGAGGCCGTCGATGATCCGCGAAAGGAACAGCACCCACAGACTGCCGGCCCACCCAAACAGGAAGTAGCCGAAGGCCGAACCAAGAATACTGATCAACAGCACGGGGCGGCGTCCGACACGGTCCGAAAGCGCCCCCAGCACCGGCGTCGCCAGAAACTGCGCCGCCGAAAACGAGAGGCTGAGCCAGCCCACGGTCAGCGCATCCGGGCGGTAGGCGCGCACGATGTAGGGGATCACCGGAATCAGGATGCCGGCCCCCAGCAGATCCAGAAAGACGATGAAGAACGCCAGCCCCAGCGCCTTGCGATTTGTTGTGTCCTGACTCACGGCCCAGGTTCTTCCATTGTCGCGGTCCGCGGCGAGAAAGGGCCAATCCGGAGCTGAAAACAGGGCCAGCTCCCGAGACCGGAATGTCCTCCAGTTGGCGACCGGGCGGTGCTTGCTCCAAAGGGGCAAATGGCTCAAGTTGAGCCATTTTTTACTAAGAATCAACAACTTAGAGGCAAAAAACTGGCTCACGTGAGCCGTTCTGCCCAGCGCCCGCGCTTCATCCGCAGCTTCAAAACGCGCGCGTTCGCGCCCTTGCGGCAGGCTGGCGGCGACTCTGTAGCGCGCGTCTAGATGGTGCGCTTCTTAACGCTGGAGCGACGAGCGATTCCGGCCCTGGCCCTACGCGCGACGTCGTGTTATAGTGGCACCAGGTAACACCTCGGAGCACTCGCGATGGCGACACGTTCTACCACCAGCCTGAAACTCGACAGCGCGATGAAAGAGCGCGTGCATCGGCTCGCCTCGGCGCGCCGCCGGTCGCCGCACTGGGTGATGCGCGAAGCCGTCGAGCAGTATGTGGAACGCGAGGAGAAGCGCGAGCAACTCCGGCAGGACGCGCTCGCCCGCTGGGCGAGCTACCAGGAGACCGGCCTGCACGTCACGGCCGGGGAAGCCGACGCCTGGCTGGCCAAGCTCGAAGCGGGGAAGAGCGCTGCAGCCCCTAAATGCCACGACTAAGGTGGTCCCCTCCGTCCCTGCTGGAGGTGGCCCGTCTGCATGAGTTTCTGGCTCCCAAAAGCCGGGATGCCGCGCAGCGCGCCGTCGGGGCGATCCGGCAGGGCGTGAAAGCGCTCGGCAAGCACCCGGAGATCGGCCGTCCCGCCGAAGAGTTGCCGCCAGAGTTCCGCGAATGGGTGATTGAATTCGGGCCAGGAGCCTACGTCGCCCTGTGTCACTACGACGGGAAACAGGTTGTGATTCTGGCGGTGCGCCACGGGCGCGAAGCCGGATATTGAGTTGATTCCCCCACAAGTGAGGGTCGGAGGAGAGGGCGTTGCAATTATGCATTACGAATGCATAATTGCAACTTATGTCATCGCCGCGCCGCAGGGATGCCCTCCCGAAGTGACTTCGAGGAGGGTTGAATCAGGGGCGCCAATGCCATGGACCTAAATTGGTGTAGCGTGCGGCGAACCGTGAATTCTGCGTGAAAACACCGCAATTCACGGACGCTTGATCCAGGCATCGCTTCCGCGTCCTGCAACGTGAGTAAAATGCCCATAGCCGTGCGCGTGCTGAAACTATGCGTCTTCTTCGTGGCAGCTCTCGGCTGCCGCGGGCAGTTCGAGACCGGGCATTGGATCCGCTCGGACGCCGCCCAGCTTCCCCCGGCCGAAGTGCATGCGTTCCTGGAGCAGATCTGTCCCGGCCAGGCGAGCGCGTCGGGATGCGCGGTCTGTCCAGAGGGCACGGCGTTTGCGCCCCCGGCTTCCACGCAAACCTGGGATCTGAAAGCGATCCTCCGGGGGCATTTCCTGTCTCCGGCGAGCGCTGACGCCCTGATCAGCGGAATGGGATGCGAGCCGCACGCCGACGGGATGAGCGGGTCATTCCTGTTTACCAGGGATGGATCTTCGTGGCGCAAGGTGCGCTACGAAGCGGGCGTGAAGGCCTGGGACTGTAAGAAACTGACCGGCTCCGACGGCCGCGACCGCCTGGCGTGCGCGGCGGAAGATGGGCACCAGGGCTTCCAGGACGAGTTTGTTTACCTGCTGGACCCGGGCCGGGATCCAGCCACCGCCGATCCAATGAACGACACGACTGGCGGCGACATGTTCTTCGAAGTGGGCGACAGCTTGCGGGGTTGTGTCGCGCTCGCGGACGGCAGCGTACTGAGCGGGTCCATCGAAAGGGTCACGTTCACGCCGCTGCCGGAGAAGCGCCGTGTGCGCATCGTCGTCTCGGCACGGTTGGGGCAGGCCGTCGTTCCCAAGACAGTCTGGGAAGACGCCTGCCCGGTCGGGCTGCGTCGCCATCTCAGAATTGCGACCGTGGCGCGGCAGTACGAGTTCGTTTTCGATGGCGCGAAGATCGCGCCTGCCCCGAACAATCCACCGATGAAGTACCGCTCGGCCGTCGCCCCACGAACCTCCTACTCGACCACGAAGTGAGGCTCCACACCGGCTGGTCCCGGCGCTGGGTACCCCGGCGGCGCAACGCGGTTTTGCCGTGAGAACACCATGCGCGGAACACGATTTCACCGTAAAAACACCGTGTTCTTACCGTGAAAACAGCGGTTTTTTGCGATTCCGCGTAATCATGGTGATTTAAAGGACTTAGACGAATTTCGCAAAAAGTGTGTGCGCGTGAAGTGTGCAAGTGCTTAGTTTTAAAGGACTTACTCGATTGGCGCCGCTCTTCATGGTGGATCTGCTGTAAATAAAAGACTTAGTCGAATTTCAGGTGCATTTTGACCAACATTAACAGGCGGCACCGTGCGCCACGGTGGATGTGTTGCAATAATTGGACTTAGTAACATTAAGGCGCCACATTAAGACGCTGCACCGTGCGTCACGGTGGATCTGCTGCAAACAAAGGGGTTGTAAACATTAACAGGCGCATTTTTCCGCGCGCACCGTGCTTCACCGTGTATCTACGGTGTTCTAAAGAACTTATCGACAATTACCGCGTTTCGCCGGGTACGGTGAAATCACCGTGTTTTTGCGATTCCGCGCGATCAGTTTCTGAAGACTCCGACTGCTTGGAGCAAGCGCCGCCCGGCTTCGAGTCGGAGGTTGTTGCGGAGCCGGAGGGCCGGGCGAGGCACGCGCGGAGCCTGGCCTGCTCTGCCGATTACGCCGCAGCGGATCGGCGCCTTTCCGGTAACGCCGTTTTACGTTCCGACCACTTGTCCGGAACGCCGACTACGTCCAAGTGGTCCAACCTGCGCGAAGGCGCCGGTCAAATCCAACGCCGGACGCGAGTCTTATATTGCGCGTAGGTTGATCCAAAGCGCCGCTCAAGATAAAGCTCTTCCGGCACGATCACATGACGATCAATGATGAACAGCACCGGGAAAAGGAACAACAAGGCCCAGATCGACTGGCACAGAATCGTTATCCCGCCGTACAGCAGAGCCAGGGAAAGATACATCGGGTTGCGCGTAAGTCGGTAAGGACCGCCGACGGCCAAAGTTGTGGCTGGGCGATCCGGTCGTATGGCCGTCCTTTTGAGTAGAAAAATAGCCAGCGAGGGAACCGCCAGTGAACACGCCGCAATAACCAATGTCCAACCTGACAAACGACAGATAGCCGCGGGCAGCCAGCGACTCGGAATCCATTTGCTCAAAAGCAGTCCAGCCCCAAGGCCGACCGCATAAATCAGCGGTGGCGGTATCCTGACGCGTGCGGAATCCAGAGTTTGAGTCATTTCAAGCGAGGCCCCGAGCCATTATAGCGCCCGAAGTCTTCCCGGCCGAGCGGCTATTCCACTGCGCCCGCCGCCCGGGCAAGCTGCTGCAAAACGCCCAAACCGTACATGTGGTCCTGACGAGCGCGTCCGAGGATTGTGGTCGTGATCCAAGGGGAGAACGCCGGTGAGGCGTTGCAAATCCGCGAGCACGCACGAGAGCGCATAGACCTCAGTTCTGACCGACGTCGCGATGGCGAATCTGAGTGGCAGGGAACTGGCCGGACTGCCGGCGAGACGCCGGCCCGGAATCGAGGCGCCGTTCAGGCCGGGCCACGCCGAGGACGCCCTTGTGCAATCGGGGGTAGTCGAGAGCGGAAAGCGGCTCATTCTGAAGTCGTTCAGCGTTTTTGCGCAACTCGCAGATTCCCGACGGAATGTGTCGCCGATGCCGTTGTGCTGAGTGGGTTCGCTCAGTGGATTGGGTCAAATTGCGCTCAGGCCGGGGATTCCTGAACCGTAGAGTCCTTAAAAGTCATCAATCCGCATTTGGCCCTCAAACTGCAGCGCAAGCAAAACCAAAGGGCAGCAAGACCAAGGGAGGCGAGTCATGTCGATGTCGTTTGCATCGAAGTTCATCGCATCGGGTTCCGTATTGATCCCTGTGCTGTCACTGTTGTTGCTCAACACGAACAGCAAGGCGATACCAGCGTTTTCACGCCAATACGGCACCTCGTGCACGACCTGTCATATCGATTTCCCGAAGCTCAACGACTTCGGTAAGGCCTTCAAGGATGCCGGATTCAAGTTTCCCAAGGACGATGAGAGCTTCCTCAAGGTCCCCGCGGTGATGTTGGGCGCTCCGGCGCAGAAGGATGTCTGGCCGCACAGCGTCTGGCCGGGAGAAATTCCCGGCATGCCGCCGATCGGGCTGCGGATGAATAACTTCTTCCAATTCACAGGCAAGGCCCGGACGCAATTCGACTCCGTTGCCGCACCGCCGAACGTTCCCGGCTACATTCCGGCGACCGACTTTGAAACGGGACTCTTCAGCATCTTCACCGCGGGTAACTTCGGGAGCGACATTGCATTCTGGGTGGATGACGATATCAGCGTCGCGGGCGACAACGGCGCCGGCGGACTCGGCGACGGCTATCTGAAGTTCGTCAACATCGGCCGTTTCCTGAAGCTGCCGAAGGACACCCTCAGTCTTCGCGCCGGGCAGTTCGAACTGGATCTTCCATTCACGCAGGCGCGCAGCATCAACCTCAGCCCGTACGACATTTATGAGGAAAGTAACATCGGCGCGATGAACTCCATGGTGCCGCTCCAGCAAAACGTGTCGAACCAATTCGTTTTTGCTGACGCCGCCAAGGGAATCGAACTGAGCGGCGGTCACACCTACGGCGGGTACCACTATTCGGTCGCGATCGTCAATCAAAACACGAGCGGCGTCAGCCAATCGTCGAACAGCAATCCGTACGTGCCTTCCGCCACCGGCGGGGCCAATGGGGGCGTCGGCTTCGCGTCCGACTCCAGTTTCAAGAACGTGTACGCACGATTCTCCTATCGCTTCAATCTGGAGCGGGACAGCGTGAGCCGCAACGCCGTCCAGGCGGCGGGCCAGACCGGTCCGAGAGACCACACGTACCTGAACCTGGGGACTTTCTATATGAATGGCAATTCCCTGCAGAGGTTCTTCGGGACCCCAACGACCGGCGGTACGCAGCCCATCCTGAGCGTGCACGAACCGTACGAGCGCCTGGGTGGAGACTTCAGCTTCAACTACCGCACGTTCAACCTTTTCGGCGTCTACATGCACGGCCGCGACAATAACATGCTGCCGGTGGACGCCACCGGAGCGCTGATTCCACTCCCGCTGTCTCCCAGCGGTCCGTATCCAGCGTCATTCGTGTCCGGTGGGCGCGCCACCTTCAACGGCGGGTTCATTGAGGCGGATTACCTGATACTGCCGTGGATCATGGCGATTGCCCGCTGGGATGGAGTTCACTCCGAGGCCGACCAAATCAACGCTCTCGCGCTGGCCACCAACACACCGTACTTTGGCGCGTTCCAGTCGACCCGGTACCGCTTCACGCCAGGGATGCAGTTCCTGATACACCCGAACATCAAAGCCTCGTTCGAGTACCAGTTCCGTCCGCAACAAGCCGTTAATGTCGTGGGCGATGGTGTCACGACACCCCTGCGCGCCGCCGACGCTTTTCGTGTGAATACATTCCTGGTGGGACTGGAGTTTGTTTACTGATTCCATGGGAAGCGTATCTTAGAGGCTGGCGCGCGACAACGAAAGAAAAGGAGTTCATCGATGCAAAGACTTGTTATCGTCTTCCTGGTTGCCTGCCTCGGCCTGAGCGCCGGCAACCTCACCGGGAAAGTATCGGCCGGCAAAGGCAATTCCGTGGTGTATGTGGAAGCCATCGCCGGCAAGACCTTTCCGCCACCTGCGACAGCGCAGGTCGTGGACCAGAAGTCACTGCTGTTCCAGCCACACGTCGTCGCCGTGCAGGTCGGCACAACCGTCGAGTTCCTGAACAGCGACAAGGTCGCCCACAACATCTTCTGGCCGGCCATCAGCGGTAACAAGAAAATGGGCCACAATATGGGAACCTGGCCGAGCGGGGAGAAGCGCAGCTTTAAGTTCGACACACCGGGCGTGGTGCCGCTGCTGTGCAACGTCCATCCCGAGATGTCGGCCTATATCATCGTCTCTGCCACTCCCTACTTCGCGCTGACAGACGCCGACGGCAACTACAAAATCGCCGGAGTGCCGAATGGCAGCTACACCGTGTCGGCCTGGCACGAAGGGATGAAGATCCAGTCCAAGCCGGTGAACGTCAGCGGCGACGCCACGCAGGACTTCGCGCTCTCCAAGTGAGCCCTGAGACGGGGACGCCGTCATGAGGAATCGTGCATGCTGACGCGCTTTCAGGATAAGAAGGTCGACCGCGCCTGGCTGAACAGCAACTTCCCGTGCATGATGGCGTGCCCCGCCGGAACCAACGCCGGCCGCTACGTGGCATTAATCGCGGAGGGGCGCTTCGAGGAGGCGTACCGTTACGCCCGCGATCCGAATCCGCTGGCGAGTATCTGCGGGCGGGTCTGCGCTCATCCGTGTGAAACCGCGTGCCGCCGCGGAGAAATCGACAGCCCCATCCAGATCCGCGCTTTGAAGCGCCTCCTCACCGAACGCTACGGCCCGGAAGCGCGCCGCCCGTTGCGCCTCGATCGCC
The DNA here is from genome assembly GCA_050012115.1 of Bryobacteraceae bacterium. GTDB lineage: Bacteria > Acidobacteriota > Terriglobia > Bryobacterales > Bryobacteraceae > CAIVVT01. The sequence goes on from JBEKHU010000004.1 coordinate 17,965, forward strand.
CCCGGTTAAGCCCCCAGCCCTTCCGCGTCGCGGTCGTCGGCGCGGGTCCGGTGGGTCTCTCCGCGGCGCACGACCTGGGGTTGTTGGGCTATTCCGTTACCATCTTCGACGCGGCGCCGGTCGCCGGAGGCATGATGCACCTCGGCATTCCGGAGTACCGGTTGCCGCGGAGCGTCGTGGATGCCCAGGTTCGGGAGATTCTCGAATCGGGCGACATCACGCTCAAGCTGAACCACGCCGCCGGCCGGGACTTTACGATCTCCGGCCTGCGCGAACAGGGCTTTGCCGCCGTCGTCATCGCGGTGGGCGCTCACCGCAGCCGCGATCTTTCCATCCCCGGAGTGGACCTGGACGGCGTCCACAAGGGGATCGATTTCCTGCTGAACGCGAACCTAGGCTACCGGTTCACGATTGGGAAGAAAGTGGTCGTGATCGGCGGAGGCAACGTTGCGATGGACGTCGCGCGCTCCGCCGCTCGCGAAGTGCTGAAGCAGCACGCCGCTGATCTCGAGGGCCTGGTCCCCAGTGACACCAATGTCGCCGCTGTGGCCGCGCACGAAATGGTGGACGTGTCGCTGTCGGCCCTGCGCCTCGGCGCTCAGGAAGTCGGCATCGTGTGCCTCGAGAAGCGCCATGAGATGCCGGCCGCGCTCGAGGAAATCGAGGAAGCCGAGGCCGAGGGCATTACGCTCCACGACGGTTTCGGCCCGCGCCAGGTCGTCGGGCGGGAGGGGAAAGTCGCGGGACTTGAAGTCATCCGGACAAAAGCCGTGTTCGATGCGTCGGGCCGCTTCAATCCAACCTTCGTCGAGAACAGCGAGCAGATCATCGGTTGCGACACGGTCATTCTCGCCATCGGCCAGTCCCCCAACCTCGACTTTCTCAAGCCGGAAGACGGAGTCAGAGTGTCGCCGCGCGGCCTGATCGTGGCCGACCCAGGCACTCTGATGACCACCGCCGCGGGTGTTTTCGCGGGCGGCGACTGCGTGTTTGGGCCCCGGCTGATCATCGACAGCGTTGGCGATGGCAAGCGTATCGCGATCGCGGTGGACGAGTATCTCACGGGACGGCGGCATCCCGATCCCGAAGTAGTAGTCGAAGTACTGGATCACCACCGGATGGCGGCCGACTACATGGCGCTCAGCCGGCATCCGGTCCCGATGCTGCCGCTCGAACGCCGCACCGGCGTCACCGAAGTCGAGATCGGCTTCGACGAGCAGACCGCCATGCAGGAAGCCCGGCGCTGCCTGCGGTGCTGGATCAACACGGTCTTCGAGGGCAACCCGACGGACGCTTCCCAATGCGTTCTGTGCGGCGGGTGCATCGACGTCTGTCCCGAGCAGTGCCTCCGTCTGGTGCCGCTGGAGCAGATCGAATGGGCGCCCGAGGTGCTGGAGGAGATCCGCCAGAACGAGCAACTCTACCGCGTGGAGCTCGACGACGTTGCCGCGGAAGAGTTGGGCTTGATCACGGGCTCGGCCATGCTCAAGGACGAGACGCGGTGCATCCGCTGCGGCCTCTGCGCCGAAAGGTGCCCCGTCAAGTTGATCACGATGGAAGCCTACTATGTGGTCCCGAGTGAACCCGTGAAACTCGTCCAGATTTCCGGAATCGGAGCCATTCCCGAAACGCCGATACCGGCCTCGCGATGAGGAGGAGATTGAATGTCCCAGGAAGGCACCATGGACTCAAAGCCGAAGCCGGAGGGTGAAACCACCCGCCGTGGAGCCTTTGTCAAGCTGGGGATCGGAGCCGCGTGCCTGGCTGGAGCAGGCGCGGCGGTGTTCGGCTTCGAGTTCCTCTCGCCGAATGTTCTGTACGAGGAGTCGCCCATCGCCAACGCCGGCAAACCAGACCGCTACCCGGTCGGTTCAGTGACACAGGACCTGAAGGCCGGCATCTACGTGATTCACGGGCCCGAGGGATTCTACGCGCTCTCCGCGGTGTGCACGCACCTGGGCTGCTTAACCGCATGGAATGCCGACCTTGGCATCGTCGCCTGTCCGTGTCACGGCAGCAAGTTCAACGAGCTTGGAGAGAAGATCGATGGCCCGGCGCCGCGCGGCCTGGCGTGGCTCAGGGTGTGGCTCAGCGATGAAGGCGACCTGATGGTGGACCGTTCCACGACAACACTGCCGAAGCAGTTCCTGAGGACTTAAGATGGCGCAAACCCTCAAAACGTATATCAGTGAACTTCAAGCAACCCGCGCCTGGCGTTCGATCTTCCGCGGCGGGAGCGGCGCGAACAACCTGCGCCGTTCGATGGCTGTCCAGCAGAACGTGTTTCTGCACCTGGCGTCGGTCAAGATCAGCCGGAAATCCTTGTCGTTCCGCGCCACGTGGTTCCTCGGGACCCTGAGTCTCGGAACGTTCCTGATCCTCGCCACCACCGGCATTCTCCTGATGCTGTATTACCACCCGTCGGTGCCGCAAGCATATGCCGACATGAAGGACCTGCAGTTTGTCGTGTCGGCCGGAGTCTTCCTGCGCAACCTGCACCGCTGGTCGGCGCATGCGATGGTCTTTCTGGTTTTCGCTCACATGTTCAAAGTGTTCTACCGCGGCGCATACCGTTCGCCGCGCGAATTCAACTGGGTGGTGGGCTCCAACCTGATGTCGTCCGTTCCGGTGCTGGGCGAGAAGTTCCGCTTCCTGATGCTGGGAGGCAACACCGTTAACGCGAACGCCTTGCTGCGCTTCTACGTGCTGCATTGTGTGATCCTGCCGGTGGCCGCCGCGCTGTTGCTCGCGATCCACTTCTGGCGCATTCGAAAGGACGGTGGCCTGTACACGGGCCCAGGTGACTCCAATGAGTGATGCCTACAAGAAGTTCGTAGCCGGAATGGATCCCGATAGCCGGCGCACGCCGGTGCGGGTGGCGTTCGTCACTCGCCGGACTTCGCCTCACGTGAAGGCCACGGACGATCCAGTCGTCATGACGTATCCGGAAGGAATCCTGCGGGCTGTCGTGGCGGTGCAGGCCCTGGCAATTGCGCTCGTCGTCGTTTCGCTGATCTGGGACGCTCCGCTCGAAGAACTCGCCGACCCCATGCACACCCCCAACCCTGCCAAGGCGCCCTGGTACTTCCTGGGCTTGCAGGAGTTGCTTCACTACTTCCCGCCCGTCGTTGCCGGCGTCATCATTCCCGGGCTTGTGGTCGCGGCCCTCATCGTCATCCCGTATTTCAATATCAACATCGAGGCCGAAGGCATCTGGCTGAAGAACCGCGGGAAACGGCTGCGGGTGTTTGGCGCCGTCGTCCTGATCTTCTCCGCCGTGATGCTGCTGTTCCACGTCTATGCGGTGCTGATTCCTACCCTGCTGATCGCCGCGCTGATGGTTCTCGCGGCGCAAAGCGCACCCGATTCGCCGAGCCGCTTCCGGCGCTGGCTGGTGTCCAAGCCGGTTTCCTACTGGGTGATGACCTGGTTTCTGGTGCAGGCGGCGGTTCTCACGCTCATCGGAACCCATTTTCGAGGTCCCGGCTGGTCGTGGGTTTGGCCGTGGAGGAGCTGAATGTCGATCCTGAGACGAGTTCGAACAATCCTCTTCGGCGATTCCGCCCGCGCATTTGGAACTCTGAGCGTCGTGCTGCTGGCGTGTCTGGCGATCACGCCCGCCAAGGACCGCTTTCGCGAGTGGCGCCGCTACCAGCAGAAGTACCTCAGCCTGATTCGCAACCGCGGTGACGCCGCCACCCTGCAGCGGCGCTTCCAGGGCGGACTGCAACAAACATGGATTCCGGAACTCGGCGTGGTGGATCGTTGCACAACCTGTCACGTGGCGTTGAAGGAAGCCACCCTGAAGGACGTGACGATCCAGCCGTTCCGTCCGCACCCGTATGTTCCTCACACGCTGACCGAGTTCGGGTGCACCATTTGCCACCGCGGGCAGGGCGCCGCCACCGACGTGCAGGAAGCGCACCGTGGCACCCTTGCGTGGGAGCAGCCGGTCGTTCCCGCCCGCTACATCGAATCAGCCTGCGGGCAGTGCCACTGGAATACGCTCACCGGCACCCCGCAATTGAATCTCGGCCGCAAGCTGCTGGCGCGCTATGGGTGCGTGCAGTGCCACGCAATCCTGGTGCCGGGCCAGGGTCGGATGCTGACCACCAATCCCGCCCCGCCACTCACGCGCATTGCTTCCAAGACGACCCGGGAATGGCTCTTTGCGTGGCTCAAAGATCCGCCATCGTATGCGGTGACGGCGACGATGCCCAACTTCGAGTTGAGCGACGCGGACGCCCGGGACATCTCGGCGTTCATCATGGACCAGAGCGCCCCTGCGCCCGCGGCGGCAGCGGCCCCGGCGGGCACGCCTGCCGCAGATCCGCAGGCTGGAGCGAGCGTCTATGGCGAGTCCTTCTGTTCGTCCTGCCACGCGACGGTCAACGCGGCCGGCCTGGTGGTGGGCGGCAACGTGGGGCCGGAACTCACCCGCATCGGGTCCAAAGTGAAGCCCGAGTGGCTCACGGATTGGCTGCGCGGCCCGGAGAACTACGATCCCCACACCCTGATGCCGCGCTACCGCTTCGACCAGAAGCAACTCAGCCTTCTGACCGAATTCCTCCGGGCGAAGACCGATTCCGACCTGCTGGCGAAGGTCCAACTGCAGTCCGCATCGGCGGCGGAAATCGCGCATGGCAAAGCGCTGGTGAAAGAGCGTGGATGTGCTTCCTGCCATGAAATCAACGGCGTCGCGAAGCCCGAGAACTTCGCCCCGGACCTGACTTTCATCGGGAGCCAGTCACTCGCCAAGATCGTGTTCGCCGAGGGAATCCCGCACACACTTCCCGACTACCTGCAGGCCAAGATTCGCAAGCCGCATTCGTTCGGCAAGGCGACCAAGATGCCGCAGTACGACTTCCCGCCTGCGCAGGTGGATGCGTTGGTCACCGCGCTTCTGGCGCAGACCGACCGCGCCGCAACCCTCCCTGCAAGCCTGCGTGTCACCGGCAGGCGCGAGACCGACTACCGTCCGGCCGGGAAGGCCGGCCAGTTAATCTTCGACATGAACTGCTTCAGTTGCCACGCCATCAATGGCCGGGGTGGAGACATGGCGCCGGATCTGACCTGGGAAGGCAGTTCGGTCCAGCGGAAATGGCTGGTCGATTTCCTCAAGAACCCTAACACGCTCCGGCCGGCGCTCATCCGCAGAATGCCGCGTTTCAACGTCACGGCGGCGGAGGCTGAGACGCTCGCCGACTACATCATGGCGGTCTACCAGACCCCGGCGTTCGACCGCGATAGTCTCGACTCCGCCAAGTCCGGCCCGGACGAAGTGGAGCGGGGCAGGCAGTTGTTTTACTCCAAGTACGCCTGCCAGTCGTGCCACATCGTCGATCCGAAGAACGACAAGGGCTACATCGGCCCCACCTTGACGCAGGTCGGCAGGCGGCTGAACGCGCAGTGGATCTTCCAGTGGCTGAAGAACCCGCAAAACCTCCGCCCCGGAACCGTCGAGCCGAATCGGAACATGAGCGACGAGGATGCCCGCGCATTGACTTCGTTCCTGATGAAGCAGAACCGGGAGGTCGCCAGGCAATGAAAACGGCATCTGCGTTCGCCGGGATCGCGTTGGTCCTATTCTCTGCGTGCAGTCGCGCGCCGAAAGCGGCCGAAGCCCCGCCAGCGAAGGCCTTCGGCACGGCCCTGGTCGAGGTCGGCGGAGGGAAACAGGCGGCGGCCATCGGTACTGCTCTCGATCAGCCCGTTGTCGTCCAGGTGAACGACGCCCAGGGGGCACCGGTCGCGGGCGCTCCGGTGTTGGTCGCTGTGCCCGGCGGCGGCGCGGCCACGCCCGCGTTCGGATTGACTGGCACCGACGGGCAGTTCACTGCGGCCGTCGTTCTCGGCGGAAGTTCGGGCCGGTATCAGATCGTCGCCTCGACGCGCGACAAGGACGGCAAGACGGTCGAACTTCGATTGGAAGAGGTCGCCCTCGGCTACCAGGAGATCCAGGGCCGCGAACTGAACTTGTTGTACTGCGCGCGCTGTCATGATCCGGAGTCGACACCGGAGCGCGTCTCCAATCACGACAACCTGACGGCAAAAGCGCACGCTTTCACCGAAGGAGCCGTTCTGAATGCAATGAGCGATGCGGACCTTGCTTCCGTCATTTCTCACGGAGGTCCGGCGCTGAACCGCTCGCCCGAGATGCCGCCATACGGCTACACTCTCGGCAAGGCGGAGATTGCCGCTCTGCTGGCTTACATCCGCGCTGTCGCCGATCCGCCCTACCGCTCAAAGGGGGCGGTGTATGCGAAGAACTGAACGGAT
>JBEKHU010000005.1:0-18616 GCA_050012115.1 Bryobacteraceae bacterium
GGGCCAAGGCTACGGCGAGTTCCTCGAAGACCGCAGGGAAGCCCATGCCAGTGTCGATGAGGATCCAGCCGTCGGCTGCGCGAAGCAGATACACGTTGACGAATTCGGGCCCAACGGGCATGGTGAGCGGGATGCGCCACAGGCCGGGCTCGATCAATTCAGGCGTCATGACAATCAGTTGTTAGTGTAAGCCGGGGACGCGGAGAGGCGTTTCCGCCGTCCTCCGAAGCCGCGCGAGCGGGAGTGGAGCACCCGGGCTGGATTGCGCGGCGGGCGGGGCGTAGAATTGCGGCAACATGAGCAAAGTGAAGCCCGCCGGGGCGAAGATCGCCGCCGAGATTGCGGCCGAGGTGAAGGAGTTCTGCCGCGCGCACGCGGATGCGGCGCTGGTGAAGAAGTACTCGCGCTACTTCGTGGAGGGGTACGACGCCTACGGCGTAGACTTTCGCATCCCGGAATACGACGCACAGCGCAAGGCGTGGATTCAGAGGCTGAAGGAGGCAGGTCCGGGCGCGGTCTTCGAGGCCGGCGACCGGCTGATGGAATCGGGCAAATACGAAGAGGGGTTCTGCGCGATCCGGTTCGCGGCGGACTCGCGCGAGTTCTACACGCCGGAGGTGTTCGAGCGGATCGGGCGGTGGTTCGAGACGGGCGTCGTGAACTGGGCGCTGTGCGATGTGCTGGCGGGCGAAGTGCTAAGCCAGTTTCTGCTGGACGGCATTGTGGGGCTGAAGGCGCTGGAGCCGTGGGTGGCATCGAAACTCAAATACCAGCGCCGGGTGGCGCCGGTGACTTTGATCAAGACGCTGAAGAGCACCGGGGATTTCAAGCCGCTATTCAAGTTGATCGAGCCGCTGATGAGCGATGGGGAGAAGGTGGTGCAGCAGGGCGCGGGGTGGTTCCTGAGAGAGGCGTGGAAGCTGCAGCCGAAGCCCGCTGAAGCGTTCCTGATGCGGTTCAAGGAGACGTGCTCGCGGCTGATCGTGCAATACGCGACGGAGAAGATGGACAAGGTGGGGCGGGCGAAGTTCCGGCGCGCGGGCTAGAACGCCTGCGCGGCGTGGTAGCTGCTGCGGACGAGCGGGCCGGATTCGACGTGAGAAAAGCCCAGCGCGAGGCCTGCGTCGTGGTACATGCGGAACTCATCGGGCGGAACGTAGCGCAGGACCGGCAGGTGGGCGAGCGTGGGGCGCAGGTACTGGCCGATGGTGACGAGGCCGACGCCCGCGGCGCGCAAGTCGCGCAACACGGCAAGAACTTCATCCGAAGTTTCGCCCAAGCCAAGCATGAGGCCGGACTTGGTGGGGATGGCGGGGCGCATTTCGGTGGCGCGGCGTAGGAGTTCGAGCGAGCGCTCATACCGCGCGCCGAAGCGCACTTCGCGATACAGGCGCGGCACGGTTTCGACGTTGTGGTTCAAGACGTCGGGCGCCGCGTCCAATACGAGCGCGAGGGCTTCGCGCGAGCCCTGGAAGTCGGGGATCAGAACCTCGACCTTGCATCCGGGGATGCGCTCCCGAATGGCGAGGATGGTGGCGGCGAAGAGGGCGGCGCCGCCGTCGGAGCGGTCGTCGCGATTGACGCTGGTGACAACGGCGTAGCGCAGGCCGAGGGCGGCGCAGGCCTCGGCGACACGGCGCGGCTCATCGAGGTCGACCTCGAGCGGGACACCTTTTTGAACATTGCAGAAGCCGCAGCGGCGGGTGCAGACGTTGCCCAGAATCATGAACGTGGCGGTGCGATGATTCCAGCATTCGCCGACGTTGGGGCAGGCGGCGCTCTCGCAGACGGTGTGGAGCTGCAGGCGCTGCACGAGCTTCTTCAAATCGCGATAGTTGTCGCCGCCCGGAGCGGGGGCGTGGAGCCAGCGCGGGCGGGGCGAACGCGGGGGAGCAGGATCGATGGAGACGAGCACGTCTATTTCGATGATAAACCGGGCGGGTCCGATGATAGCCCGGGTATGCGAAGCTGCCCCGAGGCGGCCATTGCGAGGCGGGTTTCCAACACCATCGAATCGTCCCAGGACTCCCAGCGGAAATCGGTGCGGCCGGCCATCTCGAGCGCCTGGCGGGGGAGAAGGCCGACGAGCTGCGAGCCCGCGAGGTCGACCCCCTCACGCGCGGCGGCGTCGCGGATGGCGTTGAAGACGACGTGGAGCGGAGTGAGTTCAAAGTCGGTGATCGTCGTGGTGACTTGTGCGAGGCCGCGCGAAGCGAGGAATACGCCAAGGGCCTTCACGCCGGGCAAACCACCCGAGGATTGACGGATCCGCCGGGCGATGCGACGGGCGATGGCGACATCGGGGGTTTGCAGATTCACGTTGTAGGCGACCAGGAGCTTGCGCGCGCCGAAGACCGAGGCGCCGGCGGTGGGATGGAGCGCAGGACCGCCGACATCGGGCCGCCGGTATTCGTCAGTGAGGACGGCGGTCTTCAGAAGCGCGAAGCCACCCTTGCGGATCTGCTCCAGGCGGGTGCGGTCCGGGCGGCGGGAGGCGGCGGCGTAGAAGTAGACCGGCACGCCGTTGCGACGCCAGTGCTGCTCGCCGGCCGACCAGGCGAGAGCGGCGCATTCCTCCAAAGTGACGCCGCGCAAGGGCACGAAGGGGATCACGTCGGCCGCGCCGACACGCGGATGGACGCCGGTGTGACGGGTCATATCGATGAGCCGGGCGGCGACACCGGCCGAGGCGACGGCGGCCTCCGAAACCGCTTCGGGTGGGCCGGCGAAGGTCAGCACAAAGCGGTTGTGGTCGGCGTCGGTCTGCAGGTCCAGAATCAGGATGCCGGGCACGGCGGAGGCGGCGCGGGCGATGGCGGCGATGACGCGCGTATCGCGGCCTGCGCTGAAATTCGGAACGCATTCGACCAGGCGGCCGGCTAGGATCCCTGGGGCCAAGTGACAATGCCTCTCTGCCAGACTACCGCGCCGCGTTTCACGACCGCTTCGACGGGGTTGACGCCGAACAGGACGGGCAGGTCGCGGAAGTCGGGAATGGAGAGCACGAGGAAATCGCCCTGCTTGCCGGGCTCGAGGGTTCCACAGTGATCGAGCAGGCCCAGGGCGGCCGCGCTATTGACGGTGGCCGCGGTGAGGGCCTCGGCGGGCTTCATGGCGTAGGACATGCAAGCCAGCGAGAGGACCATCGGCATGCTGGCGATCGGAGAGAAGACGGGGTGCCAACCGGTGGCCAGGGCGACGATGGCACCCGCGTCGATCAGCTCACGGGCCGGCTCGGGATCGCGCCAACCGTTGCAGCATAGAGTCGGGCGGAGAATGGCCGCCGTGTTGGACTCGGCCAGCGCGCGGAGAGCGTTCGCAGAGAGATTGGAGAGGCCGGAGATCGAAGCGACGCGTGCGGCCAGCGCGAGTTCCACGGCGGAGTCCCCATCGACGGGGCCGCGAGAGACGCCGAGCCGCAGCCCGAGGCGTCCGGCCGCAGCCAGACAATCGCTGGCGGAGTAAGCGTCGAGGATGCCGAAACCGAGGCAGACGCAGGCCGCCTGGACCGGGTCACGCCGGGCCAGCCGCGGCAGGAGCAGGTCGGCCACCCAGCGGACGTAATCTCCCTCGAGGCCCTCGAACTCGGTGAGCCCGGGCTGACCGAGCAGGAGCGACTGTGTGATGTCGATGGGGCCGCCGTCGAGGTGCGAGGTGGCCCGGAGGGCCTTGGAGCCGGGGCTTTCCTCCAATCCGATGCCGGTGTGGACTTCCAAAGTGCCGGTGCCATGCCGCACCATGTCCTGGAGCACCCGCGCGGCATGAAAGGCGAGCTTTCCGGCGGGGGCGGCGCGGCTTTGACGGGTCAACGAATCCTCGATCTGGCGTTCGAAGACGAGCGAGCGGGGACGGGCGCGCGAGTCGGCCTCGAGCGCCGCTCCGCGCACGGGCAGACCGGTGACGAAGGAGAGCGGATCGACGAAGGAAGGCAGGACAACCTTGCCGGCGACGTCGAGCTCGGAGGCGGTGCGGGCGGCGGACAGATTCTCCACGCGGCGCGCGGGGCCGCTCTCCTGAATGACGCCGTCGACGATTAGGATGGCGCCGTCGGGGATCACGCCCAGGTCCTTCATTTGCGGCCCGCGGCGGGGTCCGGTGGGCCCGCGCAACGTGAGCAGCTGGCGGGCTCCGCGAACTAATAGCGCGCCCATCGCTTTGGAGCAGGCTCCGGTGGAGAAGCGATGAGTCAGCGGGCGGCTGCGCGGCGCAGAGCGGCCGCGGGCCGGGTGTCAACGTGCACGGTGTGGCTCAACCTCCGTCGGCATCAATCATCCAAACAAGAATGGCTCACTCCGTTCGAAACGGATGTGCGCAACGGCGTCTTATCGCGCCGTAAACCGCGCCATTCCAGTTCTCGCGCCAGAAGCCGGCGAATCACCCGCTGCCCCAGGCGACTCGCTTTCCCGAGCCGGCCGCCACAGACTTCCAGGCACTACTTAATCTAGCGTAGCGCCACTCGCGGAAAGTTCTCCCACTCCCGGCCCGGAAGTCCGCCAATGGAGCAGAATCGGCACCCGACAACAGGGCGCTACGGCGCGGCGGCAGGTTTCAGGCGGCGCCAGCGGGGATGCGGATTCCACCTCAAGCTGGAGGCGGAGGCGCGCCGGGCGCCTACTCGGAATTCAGCCCAGCCCTCGTCAACAGGTCCCGCAATGCCAATTCACCGCCCGCGCCGCGCTGGGTGCCGGCGATCATGCCATCGCGGTCGATCAGAACGTAGAGCGGATAAGCGTGCGCCGCGAACAGGGCGGCGAGGTTGGTATCCTCGGTGGTCACGATTTTGCAGGCCCGGGGGGAGTCCTGCAGATACCTTTTCACCTTGGATTTCGATTCGCCGACATTGACCGCGAGAACCACGAGGCCCTTGCTCTCGAAGTCGCGAACTATGGCGTCGACCGCCGGCTGATCACGGCGGCAAAAGCCGCACCAGGTGGCCCAGAACTGCAACAGGACGACCTTGCCTCTGATGGACTCGTTCGAGAACAGCTCACCATCGAGAGTCTTCGCACGAAACTTCGGCGCGGGTTCGCGCGTGTCGATGGCAGCAGGCAGGGCGACGATGAAAACGGAAATCGCGGCTGCCAGCGCAGCCCCGCGGAGAACCGGCTTGCGTGCGAACATGAGCCGATCTTAGCAGAGCGTTGCGCCAACATCCCGGCAGTCTCAACAGCCAGAGCGCTGGTGGGTCATATCAAACAAGGCTTATGACGTCATTTGTGAAACGGGGATCGACGATTGGGGCATCTGGCCCAAGGCCGCCGTGAGCGAGATTCGGAGCGGCTGGACAAGGTGTGAGCCGCCACCACATAGAGATGATCGGCTCCGAAACAATGAATTGGCATTCGGATTGCAGTAGAATCAAGGCGAGTCCTTATCCCATGTCATCAAGAATAAATACCACCCTGGATGGGAACGAAGCGGCGGCCTATGTCGCCCACAAGACGAACGAAGTGATCGCGATCTACCCGATCACGCCCTCCTCGCCGATGGGCGAGTGGTCGGATCAATGGTCGTCCGAAGGCAAGCCGAACATCTGGGGCGCGGTCCCAAGCGTCGTCGAGATGCAAAGCGAAGGCGGCGCGGCCGGCGCCGTGCACGGGGCGCTGCAGGCCGGCGCGCTGACGACGACGTTCACGTCGGCGCAGGGCCTGCTGCTGATGATCCCGAACATGTACAAGATCGCGGGCGAGCTCACGGCGACGGTGTTCCACGTGGCAGCGCGCAGCCTGGCGACGCATGCGCTATCGATCTTTGGCGACCACCAGGACGTGATGGGCGTGCGCGCCACGGGGTGGGGCATGCTGGCCTCCAACTCGGTGCAGGAAGTGATGGACATGGCGCTGATCGCGCAGGCGGCGACGCTGGAAGCGCGGGTGCCGTTCGTGCACTTCTTCGACGGCTTCCGCACGTCGCACGAGGTGGCGAAGATCGAACAGCTGACCGAAGACGACATGCGGGACATGCTGCCCGACGAGTTGATCCAGGCGCACCGGGCGCGGGCGCTGTCGCCGGATCATCCGGTGCTGCGCGGCACGGCGCAGAACCCCGATGTGTATTTCCAGGCGCGCGAGACGGTCAACCGGTTCTACGATGCCTGCCCGGCGAGCGTCGAGAAGGCGATGCGGCGCTTCGAGCGGATCGTGGGCCGCAGGTACGAACTGTTCCAGTACGAGGGCGCGCCCGATGCCGAGCGGGTAGTGCTGCTGATGGGCTCGGGCGCCGAGACCGCGCATGAAACGGTGGAGGCGCTGACGGCGAAGGGCGAGAAAGTGGGACTGCTCAAGGTGCGGCTGTACAGGCCGTTTTCGATCCCGCACTTCCTCGCCGCGCTGCCGAAGAGCGTCAAAACGTTGGCAGTTCTCGAACGGACTAAGGAGCCGGGCGGACCAGGCGAGCCGCTGTATCTCGACGTCATCACGGCGCTCAGCGAGGCGCAGGCCGCGGGCACGCTGCCGTTTGCCGCCATGCCGCGAGTGATCGGCGGGCGCTACGGCCTCTCATCGAAGGAGTTTACGCCGGCAATGGTCAAGGCGGTCTTCGACGAAGCGGCCAAGCCGGCGCCGAAGAATCACTTCACGGTGGGCATTGAGGACGACGTCACGTTTACTTCCCTCAAGTGCGATCCGACGTTTTCGACCGAAGATCCCAAGGGAGTGCGGGCACTCTTTTTCGGCCTGGGCGCGGACGGAACGGTCGGGGCAAACAAGAATTCAGTGAAGATCATCGGAGAGGAGACCGACAATTACGCGCAGGGCTATTTCGTCTACGACTCGAAGAAGTCCGGCTCGATCACGATCTCCCACCTGCGCTTCGGCCCGCGGCCGATCCGCAGCACCTATCTCATCTCCCAGGCCAGCTTCCTGGCCTGCCACCTGTATTCGTTCCTCGAACGGATCGACATGCTGCGCTACGCCGAGCCGGGGGCGACCGTTCTGTTGAACGCTCCTTTCGGGCCGGACGCGGTGTGGAACCAACTCCCGCGGCCGGTGCAGGAAGCCATCATCAAGAAGCACCTCAAGCTCTACGTCATCGACGCCTACGAGGTGGCAAAAGAGACAGGCATGGGCTCGCGCATCAACACCGTGATGCAGACCTGCTTTTTCGCCATCAGCGGCGTTCTGCCGCGGGAAGAGGCGATCGCGCAAATCAAGAAGTCGATCGTCAAGACCTATGGCCGCCGCGGAGAATCCGTGGTGCAGAAGAACTTCGCCGCGGTGGACCGGACCATCGACCGGCTGTGTGAGGTGGCGATTCCCGCCAGCGTGACCAGTACGACCGAACTGCGGCCGCCGGTGCCGGCGCAGGCGCCGGAGTTCGTGAAGAACGTCCTGGGACCGATCATTTCCGGCGACGGAGACACTCTGCCGGTCTCCGCGATGCCGGTGGACGGTACGTTTCCGACGGGCACCGCGGCGTGGGAGAAGCGCAACATCGCGCTCGAGATACCGGTGTGGGACGAGAAGCTGTGCATCCAGTGCGGCAAGTGCGTGCTGGTGTGCCCGCACGCCACCATTCGGGCCAAGATCTTCGACCGGCGGCATCTGGCCGGCCAGCCGGAATCGTTCAAGGCGGTAGAGGCCCGCTGGAAGGACTACAAGCACCTGGCGTACAGCTTGCAGGTGGCGCCCGAAGATTGCACGGGATGCAGCCTGTGCGTACAGGCGTGCCCCGTGAAGGACAAGAGCGACTCCAAGCGCCGCGCCCTCAACATGCAGGAGCAGCCTCCGTTGCGCGCCGCCGAGGCCGCCAACTGGGATTTCTTCCTCGCGCTGCCGGAATTCGACCGCGACAAGCTTTCGCCGAACCAGGTGAAGGACCTGCAGTTGTTCCAGCCACTGTTCGAGTTCTCGGGCGCCTGCTCGGGCTGCGGCGAAACGCCGTACGTCAAACTATTGACGCAGTTGTTCGGCGACCGCACGATGATCGCCAACGCCACGGGCTGCTCGTCGATCTACGGCGGGAATCTGCCCACGACGCCGTACGCGGCCAACCAGGAGGGACGCGGTCCCGCGTGGTCGAACTCGCTGTTTGAAGACAACGCGGAATTCGGCCTGGGCATGCGGCTGGCCCTGGACCAGCAGAATGTCTACGCGAGGGCGCTGGTGGCGCGCTTCGCGGTGCAGATTGGCGAGGCCCTCGCCGAGGAGATTCTGAACGCCGACCAGAGCGTCGAGGCGGGCATCTTCGAACAACGCAAGCGCGTCGCGGAGTTGAAGAAGCGCGTCCAGGATTGGCTGGCCGTCACAACCAATGGGGTTTCGGCAGCCTGCCGTGACCTGCTGGCGGTGGCCGACTCGCTGGTCAAGAAGAGCGTCTGGATCCTGGGCGGCGACGGCTGGGCCTACGACATCGGCTACGGCGGCCTAGACCACGTGCTGGCCTCGGGCCGCAATGTAAACGTCCTGGTGCTCGACACGGAGGTTTACTCCAACACCGGTGGGCAGATGTCGAAGGCCACACCGCGCGGTGCGGTGGCAAAATTCGCGGTCGGCGGCAAACAGTCGGCCAAGAAGGACCTGGGGATGATGGCGGTCACCTACGGCAACGTCTACGTGGCCCGCGTTGCCATGGGCGCCAACGACATGCAGTCGGTTAAGGCGTTCCTGGAGGCGGAGCGGTGGGACGGGCCGTCGATCCTCATCGCCTACTCGCCGTGCATCGCTCATGGCTATGACCTGGTGCACGCGCTGGATCAATCGAAGCTCGCCGTGCAGACCGGCTACTGGCCGCTGTTCCGCTACAATCCGGCGTTGATCGCGGAGGGCAAGAATCCGTTCGTGCTCGACTCGAAGGCCCCCGCGCTGCCGCTCGAAAAGTACATCTACAACGAGACCCGTTACACCATGCTGGTGCACAGCCGCCCCGACGACGCCCGCCGGCTGCTGGCCGATGCGCAGGCCGACGTCATGAACCGGTGGCGGATTTACGACCAGATGGCCGCGGTGCCCGGCGCAGGCCAGGCAACCGCTGAAGTCCTGGCCCACTGAAGCAGCGCCACGAAGGAGAAACAAGCCATGATCGACCTGACTACCGGATACCTGGGGCTGAAGCTCCGCACTCCACTGGTGGCCTCGTCCTCGCCCTTGAGCAAGGATATCGGCAACATCCTCCGTCTGGAGGACTCTGGCGCTTCCGCGATTGTGCTGCACTCGTTGTTCGAGGAACAGATCACGCGGGAGAGCGGCGTTCTGGACCGCTTTCTTACCGAGGGCACCGAGAGCTTCGGCGAAGCGCTCAGCTACTTCCCCGAGATGGTGAGCTACAATCTCGGCCCCGAGCCTTATCTGAACCACCTGCGCAAGGCTAAAGAGAGTTGCGACGTCCCGATCATCGCTTCGTTGAACGGTGTTTCGACCGGCGGCTGGATCCGCTACGCGCAACTGATGGAGCAGGCGGGCGCCGACGCGCTCGAACTGAACGTCTACTACCTGCCCACGGACCTGGAATTGACCGGCGAAAAGGTCGAGGAGATGTACTCGGACCTGATCAGCCACGTCAAGGCGAGTGTCCGCATCCCGGTCTCGGTGAAGGTTGGCCCGTTTTTCACGGCCTTCGCCAATATGGCCAAGCGGTTGGATGAGGCCGGCGCTGACGGACTGGTCATCTTCAATCGTTTCTACCAGCCGGACTTCGATCTTGATGCGCTGGAAGTGGTTCCCAACCTGGTGCTGAGCGACTCGTCCGAGCTGCGCCTGCGGCTCCACTGGGCCGCGCTGCTATACAACCGCATACGCCCCGACATCGCCATCACGGGGGGCGTCCACACCGCCGCCGACGTGGTGAAAAGCGTCATGGCAGGAGCGCGCGTCTCCATGATGACCTCGGCGCTGTTGCGGCATGGGCCCGAATACATCGGCAAGCTGGAAGAAGACCTCACCGACTGGATGGAGGAGCATGAGTACGAATCCATCCACCAGATGCGCGGCAGTATGAGCGCGCAGGCGGTCTCCGAACCCGCCGCATTCGAGCGCGCCAACTATATGAAGGTGCTGTCGAGCTACACGCTAAAGAGCACGGCGCACTGAAGCCCGCCTTTGCGGGCGGGGGAAATCGCATCGCTTCATATCGTCCTGTCGCGCGGGAATCCGCCCCAGGCCTTCCCGAACAAACGGCTGGCCCATTTTCGGAGGCAATAAAAGCTGTTCCAGCTTCCCCTCTGCGCCAGTTTACAGATGGCGAAAGCATATTCGGACGATTTGAGACGCAGGCTATTGGAGGCTCACCGGCTGGGCGAACGGAGTTTGGAACGGCTGCAGGGCGGTTTCGTGTCAGCGTGAGCTGGGCCAAGAGTGTTTCGGCGGCGCTGCGGCGGACCGGGAAGATGGAGCGGTTCTGTTCTTCGCCTCCGCGCCACCCTCTGAAATACCACAAAACACCGTAAAATCACCGTGCGCTGCGAAACACGGTGAATTGTCGATAAGTCCTTTAGATCTCCATAGATACACGGTGACGCACGGTGCGCACGCAAAAATGCGCGATTCAATTCGCGTAACTCCTTTCATTACAGCAGATCCACCGTGACGCACGGTGCACGTAAAAAACGGTGTTTTCACGGTGAAATCCGCGGTGCTCCGCACGGTGCAAACATGGTGCGCCACCGCCGGGATTGTTCGGATCCAAGGCGAATGCGGAGCGAAAGCGCCAGCCGCCAGGATCGGCGCACTTGCCTCGCTGTCTCCGCCGCCGCCTGCCGGACAGGGCGCGCCGCGGGGGGCAAGACGGCTTGCTTGGTGCCGCGAACACGTGCGTCTTCAAGCAGCGGCTCGGGGCGGATCAGCCGGGGCACCCGGATACGTGTATCCGGTTTCTGGCTCGTAACTCATTGATTATTCGTTAAAAATCGGATAGACCTTATCCGATCCTCCTGTCTTGGAGCGAGCGCCGCCGGGTGGCGAAACGGAGGCTCCTTCCGGCCGGATCGATGATCGGCCGCGGGGTTGGATCCCGCCTACGCGCTCGCGCCGGCGGCTTCGCCCGCCGGCTTCGCTTTCTCGGCCGCCGCCGGACGCGCCGGGATCTGCAGGCGGGCAGGCAGATTGGGCGTTATCTCCGCCGCCAGGAGCGCCCGGACTCTGGCCTTCAGGGTCTGTCCGTCGAACGGCTTGGGCAGGAACGGCAGATTCACATTCTGGCTGACGATTTCGCTGATGTCCGCGCCGGACATCACCAATACCTTGATGCCGGGCCGCTCTGCGAGCAAATGAGCGCACAGGTCGGCGCCGTTCAGCCGGGGCATCATCATGTCCGTAATCACCAACGCGATGGATCCGGGGTATTGGCGCGATAGCTCCAGCCCTTCGTGGCCATCGGCGGCGGATAGAACGAAGTACCCATCCTGCTGCAGGAGCAAAGTGACCAGATTGCGGATCAGGGCTTCGTCATCGGCGACCAGGATGACGGGCCGGGACGCCCCCGCAATGTGGATTTCCGGGAGATCGACAGGCTGATCCGTCCCGTTGCCCTTGTGGCTATCGCGATTGTCTGGAGTCATCTCGCCCCACCCGCTGAGCCGTCGCCCCGAAACATAGGCGTGCCTCCTGTCCCTTCCTAAGTGGAGTGGGGACTTCACGCCCATGCCGAGTCCGGCACACCCAGTCCCTTGGCCGGAAACGAAGACATCCGAACTCCCGCTTGGCTGCAGTCCGCTGCCCTCGTTGATCGCCGTGTGCCGCACCTATGTTATCATCTGAAGTCTTGTTGTCTGTTCAAAATTGCTCACACGGTTCCGTGGCGAAAGATCAGCCGGTCGGCGTGCTTCCCAGTTCCGCCGTGGCGTGAGCCGCCGCATGCCGCACCGGGCGGAACGGGTTGTCCCGGGCGTTGCCGGGAGCCACGACGAACGGGGTTCCACCCAGAATCAGATCCGTTGCTCCGGATTCGCTTGATTTCGTCCCGAGAAAATGCGAAAAAGGGGCAAGATTGACCGCCAGGATCGCGGGTTTTCAGGAGCAGGCTCGAAAACGGACGGGGGAACGCCTGCCGGGTTCGAAACGGTTCTCTTGAAAGACAGCGGACCGCTTGCACGGATGAACAGTACGCACCAGCGTGCGGTCCGAAGGCGGAGCGATGAACCGGCGCCGATCGGAGCGGCATACTGAGGTGATGACCGGCCCCGCGAAGCCGGAAGAATCGTACACCGGTGCGGCGATAGCCGCCCGTACGGGCGGGTTTGGAGATGCGGAGATCGTATGAAGCCGAAAGGAAAGCCGAAACCAGCTTTCGATCTGAAGGTCTTTCTGAGCAAGGCCAACGGCGGAAGGACAGTGGCAGACCACGACGAGAACCGGATGATCTTCTCGCAAGGCGATCCGGCGGACGCCATTTTCTATATTCATAAGGGCAAGGTCAAGCTCACTGTCATCTCGAAACAGGGAAAGGAAGCGGTCGTCGCCATTCTTGGGGCGGGCGATTTCTTTGGTGAAGGGTGCCTGGCGGGACAACCGGTGCGCATGGGAACCGCCGTCTCGATGTCCACGTGCACAATCATGAAACTGGAGAAGCAGGAGGTGATCCGCGCGCTCCACGAACAGCCTATCTTCTCGGAAGCGTTTGTCGCGCACTTGCTCTCGCGCAACATTCGGATTGAAGAGGATCTGGTCGATCAACTCTTCAATTCCAGTGAGAAGCGGCTGGCGCGCGTGCTGCTCCTGCTGGCCAATTTCGGGAAGGAAGACGCGCCGCAATCGGTCATTCCCAAGATCAGCCAGGAAACGCTGGCCGAGATCGTCGGCACTACGCGCTCAAGAGTCAGCTTCTTCATGAACCGGTTCCGCAAGCTCGGATTCATTGACTATAACGGCGGCCTGAAGATCCACAGTTCCCTGCTCAACATCGTTCTGCACGAGTGAGCCGCGCTTGACGGGGGCGCGGCAATCGCGGAGAATGACCCTGGTTGTTGCTTTGAGCCTGCATACTGACTGCCCGCAAGAGGAGGCGGCGCATCCAGCGCAGCCAGCGCCTGTCTCCGGCGCCGCGGAGAGAGCCTCGAAGCGCGGGCCCTCCTGGTACCTGGATCCCCTGGCGGCGGAACAGAAGCGGCGCGTTTTTCTCACCTGGATCCTGAATTCCGCCGGCTCGATGTGTCCTGAAGTCGTGCTGAAGACCGACCTGTTCGAGGAGGCCAACAACCACGACGACGTGCTATGGGACCTGTACGCGGCTCCGCGCATCCGGATTGGCATCGACCTGGATCCCCACACTCCCGCGCGCGCCGCGGCCCGTTGCGCGGATCGACAGGCGGTGTATCTGGCCGCCGATGTGCGCCGGCTGCCTTTGCCGCCGGGGAGCGTGGATGTCATCGTCTCCACTTCCACGCTGGACCATTTCGAGGATCAGGTGGACCTGCGCGCGGCGATCGTGGAGCTGGCGCGGGTCCTGCGTCCCGGAGGGCGTCTGTTCCTGGTGCTGGACAACCCCCGCAATCCGCTGTACCCGCTCATGCGCTGGGCCAGCCGCCGCGGCTGGATGCCCTTTACTCTGGGTGAGACGCTGTCCGCTCCGGCCATGCTGCGCGAACTCGAGTCGGCGGGGCTGCGGGCGGATCGCGTGGCGGGATTCATCCATAATCCGCGTATCTTTACGACGCTCCTGTTTCTGGCTCTGCGGCGCGTCCTGGGGCGGCATGCGGACGGGCCTGTCCGCGCCCTGCTGGCGCTGTTCGCGCTGGCAGGGTGGTTGCCCACCTGGCCCTGGACGGCCTGTTTCCTGGGGACCTGTGCCACCAAGCCGGCGCCGCTGGAATGAATTCGAACTGCCGCTGGTGATCGCCCGTCCGGCGGCGGACTGAGGACGGGGCCGGGCGAGGAAGAACAGACTTGCCGCACGGACGCCATTGGCTGGATGCCGCCCTCGATAAACTGCCGCCTCTGCGGCGGCTGTACTGGCGGCACAGCGCCGGATGGAAGCGCGCCTGGTGCCGCGCGCTGCACCGCGCGGGCCGCCTGCGGCCCTCCGCATTCGTGTTGTGGATCGCCACCTATCGCTGCAACTACGCCTGCGCTTTCTGCGAAGCGTCGGCCGGGGCGAGCGCGCCGCACGAACTGAAGACCGAGGAGGCGCTGGCTCTGGTCGACGATCTCGCGAAGCTGCGCGCCCGCCGCCTGCTCATCTCCGGCGGAGAACCGCTGCTGCGCCAGGATCTGCCAGCCGTGATAGAGCGCGCCGCGCGGCTCCGCATCCTGCCCGGCCTGATCAGCAATGGCTCGCTGGTGGAGGCCCGGTGGCCGGAATTGCGGCCCTTCCGCTATTTCCTCTACGTGACCAGCATCGACGGCCCGCCCGCGTTCCACGACGGGATGCGGCAGGGCCCGGAAGCGCATGCCAAGGCCCTGCGCTCGCTGGAGCTTTTCGCCTCCCTGGATACTCCGCTGCGCGTGGTGCAGACAGTAGTTCATCCGCGGAATCTGGAGTTGCTTGGCTCCATGGCAGAACGGCTGGCGGCCGCCGGCGCGACCGATTGGCAGCTGGCCCCCGTGGTCGCCTGCGGCCGGGCCGCCGGGCACCTCGAATTCCAGCTCTCGGGGCGCCAGTTGAGGACGCTGCTGGAGTTTGTTCAGGATCAGCGCGGCCGGCGCGGCCTGAACGTCGACCTGGCGGAATCTCACAGCTACCTGAATTGCTTCGCCGGACGCATCGGGCACCGTCCGTTCTTCTGCGGCGCCGGGCTGACGCGCTGCGCCGTGATGCCCAATGGCGACGTCCTGGCGTGCGGCCAGGCGTACGGTTCCGCGTTGCCTGAAGGCAATATCCGCCACACGCCCTTGTCCTACATCTGGCGGCACGGGTTTGAGAGCTTCCGCCGCCCCGAGCGACCCGGCCTCTGCTGCGGCTGCGAGTACTGGAGCACCTGCCAGGGCGGGTGCTGGGCGCAACGCGAGATCTCCGGCGACTGTCTGCTGCCCGTGTGGAAGGAATCGTGAAGCAACTGGGCAGCCTGGTGTATAGCCTCTATGAACGGTCGGGCGAACGCGCCCGCCGCTGGTTCGGGCTGCTGAAGCGGGTCGCACTCCTGCCGTGTTCCCTGCGGCTACGCTGCTGCAGATTCGAGATCCGGGTTGGAGACGCGAACCCGCCCCACCCGGCAATCTACATCGGCGAGGGCCTCTCGCTGTCGTACTATCTGCACCTTCTCCGGCCCAACACGCCACAGCCGCGCGCGGACCGGATCCCCTTGTGGCGGCTCCGGCAGACCGTGCGCGCGGCTGCCGCGGAGGCGCCCGTGGTTCTGGTCGAGGTCAACCAACTGCTGGGGCGTTTTCTCCCCGGCGGCGGATTGACGGCCGAAGCCTGGGTGCGGCACGAGACGGATCTGCGCGGCGCGCTTTACCAGCACCGCCGCCGCGGCATCGAACGCAGCTTCGGGCAGCAGGTGAGAAGCCATGGCTACACCTGCCGGTTCTCGCATGAGCCGGCGGTCCTGGAGCAGTTTCATCGCGACTATTACGTGCCCTACGTCACCTGGCGCCACGGCCATTTGGCCGCGCCGCGCAGCTTGGGTGAACTCCGCCGGGCCCTGCGTTCCGGTTTCCTGCTGCAGGTGTGGAAAGAGCAGCAATGGGTTTCCGGTCTCCTGGTCTCCCGCCTGGGCCAGCGCCGCATCCAGTTGTGGGCGGTGGGCCGGCGCTGCGGCGAGGGCGAGGACCCGCACGACGGCGCCGTCTCCGCCACGTACTACTTCCTCTTCGAATGGGCGGTGGAGCAGGACCTGGACATCGTTGACTTCCTGGGCACCCGCCCGCACCTGGGCGACGGCGTGTTCCGGCACAAGTCGCTGTGGGCCGCGGAGCCCAAAGCGGACCCCTGGCACCACACCGCCATCGTGTTCTACGTGGACGGCCGCGCCAATCTGCCCGCGGCCGTGACGCAGCAACTGGTGCGGTCCGAGCGCGGTTTCGTCACCATCGGAGAACGCCTGAACCCGCCTCGCTAACGGCGCCGCCGGCGGACGGTATCAACCGGATGCGGGCATCCCGTCAGCGAAAACTTAGCAAAATAATCAATTTTCCTTGAATTGCAGATCAGAATGGGTGTACGTTTAACAAACAGTTGAAGCGGGAGGCAAGTAATGGGCTGCATCGGCACATCGTGTGTAATCACCGATTTCGAGGTGACCATCGATTCAATCGTCTCGAACTGTTCTCCGCGGAAGTGCGGCGACGACGTGGACGAAAATGACGTCATCGACAAGATCGTCGAGAAACTGAGGGCCGATGCCGCTGCCCCCAAGTGTGGGGACGGCTGCAAGTGCATACCGGTCGATGGGGCCAAGCCATCGACGATCACGCAGCAGATGTATTTCCTCATCAAGACCACGAAATACTGCGATGACGGCACCGAGTGCCGGTGCTACTCGAGCGTCGAGGCCACGGTGAAGACGATCAGCACACCCGGTTTGTGCGGCCTGGACCAGGCGGCCGCCGTCCAGACCGGCGCCGTGGGCATCGCAGAACCTGTGGCGCTCAAAGGTGCGGTCCTGGACTGGGGGGCAATCGCGCAACACGGGCACGCGCACCTGAGCAAGCGAAGCTGATCGGCACGTACTACTGCTTTCGCGCCGCAGCGGGCTCCATCTCGCCCGCGCCGCCATCGCGCTGCCGTGGGGTGGCCGCGGCCGCGTCCCGGCTACGCGCCCGCGCCGCCGCCCGCGGCTTCGCCCTCCTGCTCCGCCTCCTCGGCGCCGGCCGCGCCCGCGGCCCGGGCCTCGGCGATCACCCTGGCGGCCTCCTCCGCCTGGCCCGCCGGGACCTGCAGGCGGTAAGGCAGATTGGGCATCATCTCCGCGCCCGAGATGACCGCATCGATGCCATTGGCATCGAGCAGGTTCTTCAGCTCCAGCGCCTCCATCTCGGTGAGCTCGAGCGCCGTCCCGTCTTCTTCTTTCACAGGAACCAGGTCCAGCGGATCAGATGGGCTCATAAATACCTCCGTCAAAATACGCCCGGCAGGCCTTTCCCTGCGTCTTCCGGAGGCTGATCGCCTGCCGCTTCGCCCGCCCGTTCCGCCTCTTCGGCGGCCGCCGGACCCGACGCCAGCGCCTGCGCTATGATTCTAGCCGCTTCGTCCGCCTGGGACGCCGGCACGAGCAGCCGCCCGGGCATGAAGGTGTACGCCGTGAACGGGGAGAGGACGGCCGTGATCCCATTCGACACCAGCAGGCTCTGGAGCGCCGCCGCCTTCATCTCGGGCATCTGCAATACCAGACCCGCCGAGTCCCTGACCGGGACCAAATCGTCTAGTGAACTCATGCGCACCTCCGCTAGAATGAACGTGGAGGGACTATCACCAATATGTCCTATGAAGACCATACCAGTAAGGCCATGTGGTTCGTGGCCGGCGCGGCCGTCGGAGCCACGCTCGCCCTGCTGTTCGCCCCGGCTTCGGGTCGCGTCACCCGCCGCCAGATCCGCCGCAGCGTCGAGCACGGCACGGAGGCCCTCAGCGAGACCGGCAACAACCTGCTGGACAAAGGCAAGGAGCTCTACGAAAAGGGCCGCCAGATGGCCGACGACGCCGCGCAGATGATTGAGCGCGGCCGCAAGATGGTGGAGGGCTGATGAGCGTCCGGCTCTGGGAATTCTCTAACGAACCCTACGCCGACTTCTCTAAACCCGAAAACGCCGCGGCGATGCGCGCCGCGCTGGCCACCGTCCGCGCGGAGTTTGGCCGCGAATACCCGCTGCACATCGGCGGGCAGACCATCCGCACCGGCGACCTGTTGAAGTCGGTGAACCCGTCGCGGCCTTCCGAGACGATCGGGCTGCACCATAAGGCTACGCGCGCACTGGCCGGCAAGGCCGTGGCCGTGGCCGATGCGTGCTTCGCCGAGTGGGCGCACACTCCGGCCGAAACGCGCGTCAAGATGCTGCGCCGCGCCTCCGCCATCCTGCGCCGTCGCAAATTCGAGTTCGACGCCTGGCTGGTACTCGAGGCCGGCAAGAGCTGGATCGAGGCCGAGGCCGACGTCAGCGAGGCCATCGACTTCTGCGACTACTACGCCCTGCAGATGCTCAAGTGGGCTGCCCCCGACCCGCTGGCGCAACTGCCCGGCGAGCGCGACGAGTTGCGCTACGTGCCGCTCGGCGTGGGCGTCGTCATCCCGCCCTGGAACTTCCCGCTGGCGATCCTCGCGGGCATGACCGTGGCGGCCCTGGTCACCGGCAACACCGTCGTGCTGAAGCCCTCCAGCGACACCCCGACGATTGCCGCCAGGTTCGCCGAAGTGCTGGCCGAGGCCGGCTTCCCGGCCCATAGCTGCACCCTGCTGGTGGGTAGCGGCGGCGAAATCGGCGACCTGCTGGTCAAGCATCCGCGCACGCGTTTCATCTCCTTCACCGGCTCGCGCGAAGTCGGCCTGCGGATCAATGAACTCGCGGCCAAGCCGCGCGCCGGCCAGATCTGGATCAAGCGCGTCGTCGCCGAGATGGGCGGCAAGGACGCCATCGTCGTCGACGACGAGGCCGATCTCGACGCCGCCGCGCAGGGCGTGCTGGCTTCGGCCTTCGGCTATCAGGGCCAGAAGTGCTCGGCCTGCTCGCGCGCCATCGTCGTCGATTCGGTTTACGACGCGTTCCTCGCAAAGCTCGTGCCCGCGGTGCAGGCCATCCAGGTCGGCCCGTCC
>JBEKHU010000006.1:0-17814 GCA_050012115.1 Bryobacteraceae bacterium
GTCCGCCAGTTCGCCTTTCTTCAGGTCAACAGCCTCGCTCATGTCTCTTCGCTCCGTTTTCTCAGATCTTCCTTCAGCGCTCGAGGGCCGCCGCTGCCGCGCCGCCCAGGACGAACGCGCGGAAAAGCTTCTCGGCCGCGCCTGCCGCCCGCGCCAGCGTGCCTTTTGCCAGGTTGTAAGCAAACAGGCTGGAAATGTAGTTGTCGTTGGCCACCGCCAGCGCCTGCTGCGCCTGGACCACCTCCAGGTTGTTGGCCACGCCGGCCGCGAACCGGTCTTGCGACTGTGCCACCTGCGTTTCGGCCAGCTTCAGCGCGTTCCGCGCCAGGTTCACCTGGTCCAGCGAGGACTTCAGGTCGAGGAACACCGACCGCACTTCAAACTCGATCCGGCTGCGCAGCGCATCCCGCTCGGCCGCGCGTTGCTTCAGTGTCGCGTCCGCCTCCAGGATCTTGCTGTCAATTCGCCCGCCCTCGAAGACGGGAATCGTCACGCCGATCGCCGCCGTAAAGGTCCCGTGATTCTGCACCATGCTCTGCCCGATGGTCCCGTAGTCGATGCTGGCGCCGACCGACGGGTAACGCTCGGCCACCGCCGCCCGCCGCGCAAACTCAGCCGCCTTCACCAGCGCCTGCGCGCTGCGATAGTCGGAACGGTTCTCATACGCCTTTTCCAGGGCCTGTTCCACCGTGAACGACGGCAGCGACTCAGCCGAGAGCCGGTCGGTCAGCCGGTAGCGCTGCGTCAGCGGCAGGCCGATAGCTTGCGCCAGGCTCAGTTTCATCTTCTCGACATCGTTCTCGGCGGCGATCAGCCGCTGCTGCTCGGCCTCGAGTTGCACCTGGGCGCGCAGCACGTCGATGGCCGGGATCAGGCCCGATTTCTTATAGTCCACGGCCTGGTCATAGACCGCCTGCGCGGTCCTCACTTGAACGCGCGCCGCTTCCACCCGGCTCTCACCCGTCACCGTCTGCAAATACAATCCACCGGACACCAGCGCCACCATGTCCCGGCTGTTCTGGTAGCTCTGCTCGGCTGCCTTGACAATCTGGCGCCCGGCCTGCTCGCTGCGAATCGCGCTGAAATCCAGCACCCGCTGCGTCAGGTAGCCGCGCAGGTCGAACAATCCGAACGGACCGAGGATCTGCGGGATTCCGGGAAAGCCGGTGAACCCCAGGGCCGCCAGGTTGACCTGCTGTTCGGATCCTCCGGTCCGGACCGTAAGATTCGGCAGCAGATCGGCCATGGACCGCAGCCGCGCGGCCTGGCTGTGGCGCCGGCCCTCGTCGCTCAGCAGCGCACCGAGGTTGTTCTTAAGGCCTCTCTGAATCGCTTCGTCCAGGGACGGGGCCAGCTCTTCGGACGTCGCCTGCCCCTGCGTCACGCCCGCGAGGTACTGTCCCTGACCCTCCATGGAATAAGTGCCTGTCGGGCGCGGGGTGCCGGGAACCGTCATCGACTGTGGCCCGCCCTCAGCCCCGGACTGGGCTCTCACCGGCCCTCCGGTACCCAATGCCAGCGCCGTCCCCAGCGCCGCCAATATGAATGCTCTCATGCGGCAATTCCTCTCCAGATCAACTCGATCAGGTGCTGGATCTCGTCATCCAGTTCCCCCCGCGACCAGCCCAGCAGCCGTTGCACAATCACCCCGCGCGTCATGTCGCACACCGTGAAGGCCGTCGAATCGGGCCGCACATCGCGGATCTCCCCCTTGGCGGCGGCCGTCTTCAGAACCTCCTCAAGCATCTGAACCTGCGCGAGATACATCTCGTTGATCTCGCCCTCCTGGGCGGCCGGCGAAACTCGCAGGTTGCCGATTTCCGAGTGGTAAATCAGGAAGAAGTCACGGTGCTGTTCAAAGTACCCGACCCGCGTCTCAATGAACGCGCGCAGTTTCTCGCGGACGCCCGTAACAGCCTCGACTTTACGGCGCGAGTCGTCGTTCAACGACCGGATTCCCTGCATCAGTGCGGCCATGTAAAGGTCCCGTTTAGACCGGAAGTACAGGTACAGGGTGCCCTTCGCAATCCCCGTGCGCTCCGCGATCTGTTCCATGGTCGTCTCGCTAAATCCTTTTTCAGCAAAGACTTTGCGAGCTGCGTCGAGGATCTCGGTGCAACGGAATTCGGTCACGACCTCTTGCTTTGTCTTGGACAATGGACTCTCGTGGGGAAGGGAATGACTACTCAGTCATTTTACTGGATGCTCATTCAGTTCGGGCGGATGCAGATTCCCGCGCCGTGGCCATCCCCGGACGGGAACGCCCGCTTCTGCGCCGCTGAAAGCGCGAAGCACCGAACTGGGATGGTAAGGCACTCGCGAAATGAGATTCAGGGGGCGAAGGCCAAGAAGGCCACGCGCGTGGGCCGCCGGCCGTCGGCAGAACAAAGCTGTCTCGAAAGGGAATCAGCCTGGAGGAAGAAGCCGTCTGGAGAAACCGGAGCAGGGAACCAAGCGGCAAGTCAGGCCGGATCCGGTGTGCATTCCCGGCTCTTATTGCGACGGGTGGATTTCATCGCTCCGCGCCGGGGCAGGGAATCACCCTGGGCGCCCGGCTCATCCCGGCCAAAGGTCGTTTCCACTCTCAGCCCGAGTTCGCAGAAGAAAATTGTGGGGGCAACTTGAACTTGTTGCCCCCAAGCATGTTCGCCCGCTTGATCGTCGGCCAATTCGGCCCCTTCCCGTGCTTGATCCTCCTCAGCCGGACGAACCGGCTGCCTCCGAAGGCTCTCCGGGACCGCTGTCTAGTTTATGGCTGGTCGAAGCGCGAGCGTCTTTCCGCCGGGGCCGCGGCCTCCCCGCAACCCCTGGCGGCGATTTCATCGTCAGAGAAAAACCGACTAGGTGCCTTGAGGAGGAGGCGGTTGATGGCCGCCGCCCGACACGCCGCTCGCCTGCTCGTCCGTAAGTTCACCTTCGGGCTTGATCTCGGGATCCTGATAGTTGCTCATTCTCGGGGTTCCTTTCTTCTGTCGCGCCATGTCTGGCGGTTGCACTCGGTTTCGGGGTTTCGCTGCCCGTTGAGCACGGAACAGCGGAATCTCCTCACATCGCAAAGGTCTATCGGTCCGGCCGGCCAGAAGAGCGGGTGATTCCCGGCTCCGTGTGCTCTCGTCAACCGCCCAAGCGTGGCTAGAACGGGTTGAAGGTCACCTTGCCCGCGCCAGCACCGCTGCTTTGGGAACCGGTCCCCCCCGACACTTCACTCTCCTGCTCCTCGCTCAGTTCGCCGTCTGCCCTCGTCTCGGGGTCATGATCAACGGCCCAGTTCGTCCAATTCTTCATCGTCATCTCCTCTTGTGAAACCCTCAGTCACCTGCAATCTCGCTCGGGCGCTCCCAATTGGTCCCAGTGCCACGGTCGCGCCCTCGCTCTTCCAGCATTCGATTCATACGGCGTCAATGAAGAATCATCAAATCCGCCCCCCGCCCACTGGATTATGGGGAACCCCGTCTGCCGATATTAATACGCAAGCAGTATGCCAATCGCCCCGGCGTCGCAACTCCGGCTCCCCTAATCGTTCCAACACCAGCCACAAAATAAACCAGGGAAATGACTTATGGTCGAATGAGTCGCATCCCGATCAACCTGCTTCGAATTCCCCGGCCCCTGTGTGCAACGCTCTATTTTCCTTGAACTGTCCACAATGTAGTGAATAGCTTACCACTTCGTAGACAATCGCGCACAGGAATCCCTCGCCAGACTTCACGGTGCCGCGCTCCGATGCCCGCTCCGCCCTTGACACTGGGTGTATCTTTAAGCAGGGCAAAGACCTTTGCGGAATTGGCTTTGTTCCTCACTTTTTGTTTTGCACTCTTCGAGGGCCTCTCAGACCGAGATCGTCGAAGAGTGGTGAATGCGCCGTCCCGGGGCCTCTTCAGAGCCCAGGGAATTGCACGTAAGTAATTGTAAATAAAAGGTTTACTATGGACTATTCAGGCGCTCTGCCTTTGCACCAGGCTGGCGAAAAGGCCCGCCTGCGCCACCAGTTCGTCGTAGCTGCCCTGTTGCACGACGCGTCCGGTCTCGATCACGTAGATCCGGTTGGCCTGGCGGATTGTGCTCAGTCGGTGGGCCACCAGAATCCGCGTCACCTGGAGGTGGTTCAGGCTGGCGGTTACAATGGCCTGCGTGCGGTTGTCCAACGCGCTGGTGGCCTCGTCAAAGACGATGACGCTCGGGTTGCGCACCAGCGCGCGAGCGATCAGCAGCCGTTGCCGCTGCCCGCCGGAGATGTTGCCCCCGCCTTCCGCGATCACCGTGTGCATGCCCATCGGCATGCTCTCGATGTCCTCGGCCAGACCCGCAGCCCGGGCCGCGTCCCAAGCCTGCTCCATGGTGCAGTAACCGCCGCTGGCGATGTTCTCGAAGATCGAGCCTGACATGATCTTGCCGTCCTGCGTCACCACGCCGATCTGCCGCCGCACGGCGATGATGTCCAGGCTCGACAGTTCCTGCCCGTCCAGGTAGATCGCCCCCGACATAGGCGTCTCGAAGTGCAGCAGCAGGTTCAGGATGGTCGACTTGCCGCTGCCCGACGGCCCCGTCAACGCAATGCACTGGCCCGGCTCGGCGTGGATCGTGACGTCGTCCAGCGTCAGCGGGCCGTCATCGCGATAGCGGAAGGTCACGTGCTCGATGTCGATCCGGCCCCGCAGCCGCCCGACGGCCGTCCTCGACGCATCTACCTCGGGCGTCTCATCTAGAATCGTGCGCGTGCGTGCCCATAGAGTGTGCACCTGCACCATGCCGGAGAGCACGTCCCCGGCCTGCGTCAGGCGGGTCAGGAAGATGGTCTGCGCGGCGATGAAGGCCAGGAACGTGCCCAGCGGCAGCGGAGCGCCATCCGTTGGCCCCACACCCGGCCCCAGCATGTAGAGGAACGAAAAGCCCAGTGCCAGCACCGGTACGGTCAGGTTCACCAGCCGGATCTGGTCCTTCAACGCCTGCACCTGCAGGTTCAGCGCCTGCTTGCGGCTGTACTCCCGGGCCCAATAGGCGAAGGCGCGTCGCTCGGCGCCGGCCACCCGCAGCTTCGACACGGCGTTGATCAACTGCAGCACCACACCCGACAGCAGCCCGTCCACGTCCTGCACCCTGGACTGCAGATGCACTAGCCGGCGCATGCGGAACGCCAGCCAGCCCAGCACCACCACCCCGCTCGCCAGCGCGATGCAGCCCAGCCTCAGGCTGTAATAGAACATCAGGGCCAGCGTCAGGAAAGAGGCCGCGCCGGCGAATAGCGTGCGCAGCGCCTCGGTCGACAGAATCTGCTCCATGCGCGACAGCGCGTAGGCGCGCGCGCTCAGTTCGCCGGCCGTGTAGCGGCGGAAGAACGCCGGCCGCAGCTTCAGCAGGAAGTCCCACACGCCCGCCTGCAGCTCCGAGTACAGCGCGCTTTGAACGCGCAGCGTGGCCAACGACTGCGTCAGCAGAAACAGCATCGCCCCCACCGCCGAGGCGAGCATCGCCAGCGCCACCTGCCACACCATGCTGCGGTCGGCATCGGGAATCGCCTGATCGATCAGCACCGAAGTCGCCTGCGGAGCCACCAGGCCGAGGACCATGGCGGCGCCGCCCGCCATCGCGATGATCCGCAGGTCGTGCCAATTGTTGTGTAGTGCGAAGCGGATCAGCGAAGCCGTCCGCCGGTCCCTGGGAAACGAGCGGTACAACACATAGCCGCGCGGTTCCAGCGAGAACGCGGTCTCCGGATCCACGCGCCTGCGGCTTCCGTCGGCCGGGTCGAACAGTTCGTAGCGCGGCCCGCCAAAACGGCCGGGCCTGGCCGGAAGCAGTGCCACGCTCCGGTTCCCCTCTTTGAGGAACGCCAGCAGCGGGCCGTTCTCGTGCTCCCACCACATGCCGCTCAGGACCACCATCCGGGTGCGAAACCCGGAGCGCTGGGCGATCGCCGAGAGCTGGGTGTGCCGGCTGCCGTCGTCCATCGCCGGACGCACGGCGATGCCCTCCGCCCGCCCGATCGCCCGCAGCGCCACCAGCAGGTGCGAGCCCTCCAGCGGCACGCTTTCCCGCGCCCCGCTGGCCGCGGCCTCGGCCAGGTGCTCCAGCGCGCGCGAGGCCAGCGCCTCGTCCACGCGCCTGCGCTCTTCGAACCGGCGCCGGTCCTCTTCCTCCTTGCGCGCCGCCACCTCCGCCCACGCCTCGTAGAAGGCTGGGGTCAGCCGCGCCAACGCCCGCACGGCGCTCTCTTCCGGCCACGGCAGAAATTCCGGGCCGCCCCCGGGCAGGCCGGCCCCGGCCGCGCGGCCGAGACACTCCAGCCAATGCCGTATCGCCCGCTCCAGCTCCGCGTCCGGCTCCTGCGGCGGATAGGGCAACGGCCGGATGCGGCTCTCTTCGAGCGACAGCGCCATCAGTTGCCACTCGCCCGCCGGCGCGGGCATGGGCGGGACGACCTCTCCCGGCGCCACGGAGAACAGGAAGTGGCGCGCGCCCGTGACGCACCTGGCGCCGTTGTCTTCTGTTGACGCGCGGACCGCCATCTCGCCCGCGGTAGCCCCGCGCGTGGTCGCGAAGACGCCCAGCGCGCCTGACTCCAGCTTCCAGGCCGTCGCGGCGTCGTCCAGCCACAGCGGCTGGTTGTCCCACAGCTCCATGCCCTCGGCCTGGCTCTTCACCGGTGTGCCGCTCACGCCGCGCTCTCCTCGCCCGCATGCGCCTGCGCCGAAGAATCGTCGGCCAGCAGACGCAGATAGTGGCCCCCTTCGCGGACCATCTCGGCGTGCGTGCCGCGCTGGACCACCTTGCCCTGGTCGAGGACGACGATCTCGTCGCAGTCCCGGATCGTGCTGAGCCGGTGCGCCACGATAACGCAACTGCAGCCCCGCCGGCGGATGTTGCGGTCGATGAGTCGCTCGGTCTCGGCGTCAAGCGCGCTGGTGGCCTCGTCCATGATCAGCAGCGACGGGTTAGAGGCCAGCGCCCGCGCGATCTCCAGGCGCTGCCGCTGGCCGCCGCTCAGGTTGGCCGCGCCCTCCAGCAGCGAGCTCCTGTAACCCTCCGGCAGCGCGCGGATCACGTCGTCCACCATCGCGTCCTCGCACGCCTGTACGACGCTAGCCTCCGGGGTCGAGGAGTCCCACAAAGTCAGGTTGTCCCGCACCGTCCCGCCGAACAGCAGGATGTCCTGCTCCACCATGGCCAGCGAGTGCGCCATCACCTCGCGCGAGATGCGGCTGGCCGGTACGCCGTCGAACAGGATCTCGCCGCCAGTCGGCAGGTACAGCCCCGCCACCAGCTTGGCAATGGTCGACTTGCCGGACCCGCTGCCGCCGACCAGCGCGATGCGCTGGCCCGGCTCCAGGGTAAATGACAGCCCCTCGATCAGCGGCGGCACCACCGGGCTGTAGCCGAACGAGACGTTGTGGAACTCGAGCCGCCCCTGCAGCCGCACGCTCATCCGGGCCGCGTCTTCGCCCGGCTCCGGCTCCGGCGCCACCGGGTTGCTGAGGACGTCGTCAAGGCGGTTGAGCTCGCCTTCCAGCACCTGCAGCGTCTCGCCCAGGCTGACCAGGCTGATCACCGGCAGCAAGAAACTCGTCGTCAGGCTCTGGAAGGCGACCAACTGGCCGATGCTGAGCTGGCCCCGCATTACCTCGAAGCCGCCGAACACCAGGATGCAGGCGGTCATCAGACTCGTCAGGAACCCAGGCAGGACGCCGAGCACGTTGTTGGTCTGGCCCAGTTCCGTCTGCGAAATGCCGAGATTGGCGAAGTAGCCGGCCCAGCGCGCGTAGAAGTCGGACTCCAGGCCCGACGCCTTGAGCGTGCGGATGCTCTGCAGGCCCGCGATCCCGAAGCCCACCGTCTTGCCCAGGTTCGCCGCCAGCCGGTAGTTGCCCTCCACGCGCCGGCGCGCGATCCAGCGCAACGTGGCGAAGTTCAGCGCGGCGAACGCCGCCGCAACCAGCGACAGCCGCACGTTGAACTGCAGCATCACCGCGAGGTAGAACACCATCATCAGGACGTCGATGGCCGTCGTCGCCAGGCGGCCCGAGAGCACCCCGGCGACGTTGTCGTTCAGCGCGATGCGGCTGCTGATCTCGCCTGCGTAGCGCTGGGCGTAGAACGCGGCGGGCAGACGGAACAGCTGCCACACAAAACGTCCCGCCATGGAGACCGCCAGCTTGATCTGCATGAAGCGCAGCACGCGCAGTTCGATGCTCGTCAGAAACGCCTTCAGCAGCGCGGCCAGGATCATCCCCAGCACCAGCGGCCGGCCCCAGTCGCGGAAGCCCTGCACCAGAACCTTGTCCACGAACGTCTGGGTCAGCGCTGGCGTCGCCAGGCCCGGCAGCACCAGCAGCAGCGCCGTCAGAGCCGAGAACAGCAGTGGCCGCGACGAGCCTCTCAGCCGCTCGCGGATGCTCCCGAGCATGCTCTTCTTGCGGCCGCCGGGCCGGAACTCGGGCCCCGGCTCCATCACCATCACCACGCCCGTGTAGGACTCGTCGAACTCCTCCAGATCCACGCTGCGCGGGCCAGAGGCGGGGTCGTTCAGGTACACCCGGCCGTTGCGGTAGCCCTCGACCACCAGGAAGTGGTTGAAGTTCCAGAAGACGATGTAGGGATAGCGCAGCGCTTTCAGCCCGGGCAGGTCCTTCTTGAACGCCTTGGCCACCAGGCCGTAGTTGCGCGCCGCCTTGCAGACGTTCGAGCACTTTGAGCCGTCGCGCGAAACTCCGCACTCGCGTCGCAGCACCGCCAGCGGAACGATGCGCCGGTAATAGCCCAGGATGATCGCCAGCGCGGCCGCGCCGCATTCGACGGCCTCCATCTGCAGCACCATCGGCGTGCGGACTCTCTTGGAAGGTAGCGGTGCCTCTTTCCTGGTCACTGCCGTCCCGCCCCTCAGTAGATCCCCGACGATTCGCGCAGTATGGGCAGCAGGTAGGTGATCGGCGCGCGTCCTTCCACCGTCACTCGGCTGAGGTGCGTCAGCCCCGACGACATCTTCAGGTTCGGCCCATGCGACGACGACCAGCGATAGCCGCTGAAGGTTGTGGGGTCAGTCTCGAGCTGGGCCGTCACTTCGATATACGCTCCGCCGCTCATCAGCGTCTGGACCACATCCGAGTTGCCGACCACGCTCTGCGCCCCCTCGCGCGTCACCGGCAGCGGGGAAACCTTGGTCACCGTGCCGAGGATGCCGCCGAAGCGCTGGCGTTCCACCGTGTCGGGCGTCACCTGAATGCGCATGCCCGGCTGGATCTTCTTGCCATCGGCGATGGGGAAGTAGGAGATGCTGGTCAGCGTCGTGTCGGGGTCCTCGATCTGCAGCGAGAGCACCGCGGCGCCGGGCGCCAGCACCTGGCCCGGCGTGGCCAGCACTTCCATCACGCGTCCGGCGAACTCGCTCAGGATGTCGCCGTTCTGCCGGAGCTGAACTTCGTTGATGGCGATGTTTTTCGTGATTTCGCCGATCTGGTTCCGGCGGGCCGTGGAGACTTCGAGGGTCTCCCGGCTGAGCTGCGCCTGGCGGGTCTCAATCTGCTTCAACTGCCCGTCGATTTGCGAGAGCTTCGACTGGTACTCCGCGATGCGGATGTCGTTGTCGCGGTAGGCGAATTCCGCGTCCGAGACCTCGTGCGCGGCGCGCCCCAGCAGGCCCTGCTTCACCATCTCGTGCACCGCGCTGCGATGCTCCGCCAGCGGCTCCACCAGCGCCTGCGCATTGGCCAGCGAGGCCTCCAGCGTGGCGCGCTGCACGGCCAGCGAACTCCGCTCGGCGGCGTCCTGTTGCATCTGCAATTGCAGGCGCTGCTGGTCGGAGGCGATCTTGACGCGATCCTGTTCCCCCAGCGTCGCCACCGTCGCGCGGTCCTCTTCGATGCGCTTGCGGATCTCGGATTGGTCCAGCCTGCCGATGACCTGTCCCTTCTGCACCGCTTCGCCGGCGCGGACCGTCAGCGCCAGCAGCCGGCCGCCGCCCAGCGATTGCACGCGCACCACGCGCCGCGGCTTCAGCAGCACCCCGCGCCCGGCCACGACCGTAGGCACGCTCCCGGCGACGGCCCAGAACAGCCCCAGGGCGAACAGCACGCCGGTCACGAGCACCGGCATCCAGTCGCGCCGGTGCACCGCGGGCACCAGCCGTTCCAGGTTGTCCGGCGAGGCAAAACGCTCCAGCGCCTTGGCGCGGTAGAGGGTAGTGTTTCTGGAAGCCATCCCGGCTTAATTCTCCGTCCTCAAACCGAACGCAGCTTCTTCTGTATCCACTCGAAGCGCGCCCCGGCGAGCGAGATCGTGTCCAGCGTCTCCGGGTCGATTTCGTCCTTATACAACTTGTCCTGGTCCAGGGTTTCGTTCGAGCTGTAGCCCAAGGTCGCCACTGTGCTGCGCAGCCGGTCCGCCAGGAACACCGCCAACGCCCGGTAGAATCGCGACGCGAAGGCCGTATCGTCGTTCAGCTTGGCGCTAAGCCGCGCCCGCGGCACGGCCAGCACGGCAGAGCGCTCCAGCGCTTTCACGGAAGCCGAGGGGGGATGAGAATCGACGAACGACATCTCGCCGATCACCTCGCCCGACATCAGCTGCGCCACTTCCCGCCCGCCCAGGGCCGAGACCGTCACCGAGAAACGGCCGTCGATCACCAGGAACACCGAATCGATCGGCACCCCCTCCGTGACCAGCACGTGGCCCGGCGCCGCCTCGCGCTTCGAGCCCGTCGTCACCAGCCAATCGATATCCGAATCGTTGAGGATGCCCAGAAAGGTCAGCGCCTTGCGCATAGCCACCTGCCTGCACGGCCAGTTTCCCAGAAAGCCGTAGGACCTTAAAATTGTACACGTCTATTCGGAATCCGCAAGCGCGAAGTTCGGCCTGTGCTGCAGAGGGGCTGCCGCGGCGCCGGCCTGCGGCCCGGATCCGGTGATTGCGGCTGTTTCAGTCCGCCGCCGGAATCTGGCAGCGAAACGGGTCCGCGCCGATCGTGCCCGTCAGCTCGCCCAGGTATTCGGTGGAGCCAACGCGCGCCAGTTGTTGGCGCGCCGTGGCCAGCAGGGCCTCGGTATCCACCTCGCCCGCGGCCGCCAGGACGGGCGTCAAGCGGAACGCCTCCAGCGCCGCGATGTGCCGGCGCCACAGCACGACGTCGCGCTGCTGCTTCACGCGTAGCCGTTCGCGGTACCACTCGCTCGCCAGCAGGTGCTCGCGCGTGAACATCGCGCGCAGCCCCGCGTCGTCCGCGCCCAGGCCTTCATACGCGCCTTGGGCCATGATGTGCAGCAGCGCCTTCAGCGGTGGGCAGGCCGCCTCCACGCTGCCGTCCTCGAAGTAATTCAGGGCCACGCGGCGCTGTGATTCGACGATCGCATCCACGCCCGCGGCGAACGCTTCCGCGTCCTGCTTTTCAGGGCGCAGCAGCTCCTCGGTGAAAACGCCGTCCGGCGTCTCAAGAAGCCGGCCCAGGAACTGGTCCGCGAACAGCGTCGTGATGCGATAGCCGAGACGGCTTGCCAGCACCCGGCGGCCGCCCAGCTCGAAGTCGTTCACCTTTTCCAGGTAGCCGTTCCGGATCAGGAAATCCGGGTCGCGCTCGCCCGGTTTCATCCGGCACCACAGCTCCGGCACCAGCATGCTGATGTCGTGTTCGACGCGAAACTGCGGGCCGATATAGCCCGCGGCGGTCGTAAAGCCGGCGTAGCCCGTGAGGATGAAGGACACCAGCGCGTTGTTCAGGTCAACGACCGGCCACAGGGCGTTGAACGGGCCCTTGGTCATTGCGCCTTCGCTGCCGAAGCCCGTTGTGGAAGGCGACTTGCCCGTCAGGCTGCAGGTGAAATCCATGAACAGCTCGGGCAGTTCCTGGTAGTGGACGGGCCCGTAAACCGCCAGTGGCGGCAGCCCGATCTTCGCGTCCGGCGGAGTGCCGCGGCGCCCGGCGAGAACCGCGTTCACCGGGAAATGGACGCGTCCCTCCGGCGGGATTTCGCGGTCCAGCCGCGCGCTGACCTCGGCCAGGTACGTGCCGCGCGCGTTGACCACGTCCGGACGTTGCTGCAGATAACGCGGGTTCTTCGACGGGCTCCCGTCGACCAGGCGCGGATGAGCCGACGAGACGGCGTACGAGACGCCGCACCCTTCGACGAATCCCCGGAGCAGCCGTTTCATCGGCTCGGTGTACTTGTCGAACTCGACCACGTGGTCGACGATCGCCCGCGCCTGCTCGACGCTCAGCGGCTCGAAGTTCGAAATGAAGGTTCCAGGCGCGGCCAGGTCGGCCTCGGCCTGCGCGTCGAAGCCGCGATGGATCGCCTCGTCCGGACGCTGGAACAGCAGCGCCTCGCAGTTGGCCACCAGTTTGACGCTCGGATTAGAGTAGCGCGCATCGATGTCGTTCAGGCTCTCGCGCGGCACCACCACGGAGGCCGTGATGTCGTCCTCGGCCTGGACCTTGTCCGCCGGGTGGAAGTCGGGCCGCAGTTTGTAAATGCGCCACGACCCGTCGGGATCGAAGCCCACCCTCAAGTAATTGCCGACCATCTTCTGGCTGTCGTATTTCAGCTCATGCCCGAGGAATCCGTTGATCCGGTCCACGGTGAAATGCTGCTGCCAGTCGTCGCCCCACTCGGCCCGGTAATAGCGTTTGACCGTAAAGACGAGTTGACGGATGGTCTGCGGGAGTTTTCTTAGCCAGTCGTTGTATTGCTCCGTGTAGTCGGGCGAGGGTGTGAACAGCTTGATGACCGAGCCCAGCGAGCGCTCCGGGCTCAGGATCGGCCGCTTGGGCCGCTCGCCGGAGCGCGGTTGAGCGTAAATCGCGGAGTAGTCCATCTTCAGGATTTCGCCCACCTGCCGCATGTCCGCGTGGTAGTCCCTTACGAAGATGGGCCCCTCCAGCAGCACGCTGGTAATGGATTTGGAGATCTCCGATTTGCCCCCGCCCGATACCGTGGAGGGTTTGTGGCACAGCGTGCCGTCGGCCACCGCGCCCACCAGCCGCCACGACGTGCCGCCGCGCTGCTTTTCCAGCCACACCCGGTATCCCGAGGGCAGGACGTAGGTGTCGCCGATGCCCAGCGCAAGCCGTTGCGCGCCGCCTTCCGCTGGCCATTTGACAAAGCCCTCGCGCACGTGGAACTCGGCGTTCTCGGGCAGATAAAAGACGTCGCGATAGCGCCGGTCGACGGCGTAGCGGCCGGTTTTCGGCTCAACGCGGTCGCCTAGAATCCGCATCGCCGCCTCGAACGTGGTCTTCTTGAGCGGCACCGTGCGGTCCGCGTAAAAATCCTGGCCGAGCACGTAGGCGGCAAACGCGACCGCTCCGCCGGCGTGTTCTTCTTCGCATAATCCGAAGAGATTAGCCGAGAAACTGATCTGAGTTTTGACCTCTTTTTTGCAATATCCGTAATAATTGTCCGCAATAATCGTCACAATCACGCCGCGGTAATCGCGACAGGTCACTTTGAAGGCCTTGCCGCCGTTGTAGGCTTCGTCTTCCTGTTCCCAGCACATGCCGTCGCGCCGCTCCCGTTCCGTCGCCGCGCTCGTGTGCGGCAGGCCGAGATCCCGCTTGCGGATGCCCTGGATGTGCGGCGCCACGATGACGCACCCCGTGTGGCCCGTCCAATGCAGCCCGTCGAGCGCTGCATCGTTCTCGGGCAGGTACGGATCGCCGCCGTTGCCGAAGATGCTCTCGACGAAATCCAGGTTGCTGACCAGGCTGGCCGGAGCGAAGCAGCGGATCTCCATGCTTTTCTCCGGCTCGCTGCCCGTCGCCGGGCACACCACCGGGCGCAGCAGCAGCGAGACGAACATCCGGGCCTGCTGTTCCTGATCCGCGGTGAAGGGCAGCGCCAGCACGCTCTCGGGCGGGCGCAACGCCTGATCGAGTAGCGCCGCAAAGGCCTGTTTCGGGACCGTGATCTTGTCGGCCGGAACCGGCAGCCCGCCCTCGACGATGTGGAAAATGCCCTGGGTGGTCCGCCGGTCGCTCTTCGGATTGTGCAGCACGCCCTGCGCCACGCGATACGACTGCAGGTAAGGCGAGGCGATGCTGTCACCTCGCGCCGGCAACGACATGACTCGCGCCAGCCCCGCCCGGTCGAGGACGAAGGTGCGGCTAGGCAGGCGCGGCACGCCCGCCGGGCAGGTGGCGGCCAGTTGATCGTCCAGAAGAGCCTGGATCCGCGCGTCCGCTGGGCACAGCAGGTCGCCCAGCAGCAGGTCCTTCTGATAGTGATTGCGCAGCAGCGGCCCGGCGACCTCGAGTGAGTAGGGATCGGCCGTGCTGTGGCTCGTCGGCTGGCCGAGCGCGGCCAGTTTCAGGTTCAGGTAACGGATCAGCTCATCCAGTTGAGCGCCGCCGGATATGGTCTGGCCGGAGGATGTGGTCACGATTTGCTCCAGGCATGCGTTGAACGCGCCGCATTCGCTTGCAGGCAGCCTGCGGGAAGAAAGCCGCGGCGGGTGTCGTCCCCGGATCGACCCTCGGCCGGCCTCCCGCGCCTTTGAGAACGGCCTTCCCCTTGAGGGTAGCAATTGGAAACGCGGCCAGCGGTGCGCCGGAGTCCCCGCGCTGGCGGCTTCGCCCCGGAAGGCGGCGTTCCAACCCGCGGTGCGGGCGTCTCGAGCAGGGCGGCGGCGCTGATTCGCTGTTGCACCAGCGGTCCCGCTTCCGGGAGACTACGAATAACCGGTGTTTAGCGGGAGGGTATCCGCCTCACTTCGCGCTCCGAAGCGCCGATGAGGTCATAGTATGAGCCGTGCACGTTTGTCGGATGGCACGGTCCGCCTGCGTTCGCTCCTGGCGTGGTGCGTCGCGCTTCTGGGGTTTGGCGTCCCCTTGTCCGGGCAGCACTACAACTTCAAACTCTACGGACAGGAGGAGGGACTGGGGGACCTTTCCGTGGAGTGCTTGGTGCAGGACCGTACGGGCTTCATCTGGATTGGGACCAGGAACGGTCTGTTCCGATTCGACGGACGCCAGTTCCGCGAATACGGCCCCCCGGATGGTCTGCCGAGCAGCAAGATCTTCGATCTGAAGCTGGCTGTCGATGGCTCGCTGTGGGTGCTCGGCTCGCGCGGGCCGGCGCGCTGGATCCAAGACCGCTTTGAGGCGACAGGCTTTCCGGAACAACTCACGGCGGAAGAGCGCCCTCAGTTCGCCTTTACCAGTCAGGGTCAATTGGCGATTTCGAGCCGCAAAGGGCTCTGGTTCGGCCAGCCGAAGGACGGCACATGGGCCTGGGATCTGCGCCGCTCTGCCGGAGGGGATCCCGGCGCCTATTCCGTCCACGTGGATCCCGACGGTGTTCTGTGGTACGGGTGCGGGTCCCGTCTCTGTTCACAGCAGGCGGCGCGGACGCGGGTGTGGGGCCCTGAATTGGGCCTGCCGGCGGGACGTTGGTCCGCCCTGGTGACCGACAGCGAGGGCGTGCTGTGGGTGCGCGGCGCTGCCGGGCTGTGGAAAAAGACGCGGGGTGCAACCCGGTTTGAGCCATCCGAGCGGCCAATTCCCGTGGATTGGAAGAGCATGCGCCTCTACGCCGGCAGCGACGGGCTGCTCGGCGTGCCTACCGATCACGGACTGCTGCTCAAAGACAAGCACGGCTGGCTGACGATCCGCCGCGAACAAGGCCTGCCCGGGGAGTCGGTAGAGGCCGTTCTGCTCGACAGTGAGGGCTCACTCTGGCTGGGCCTCGCCGGATGGGGGCTGGCGCGCCGTCTGGGCTTCGGGCAGTGGGAATCCTGGACTGAGAAAGAGGGCTTGGGCGGTGTCGAGGTCTTTCACCTGATTAAGGACGCGCATGGAACGATGTGGGCCGCCACCACCCAGGGACTCTGGCGCCTGGACAGTGATCGCCACCGCTGGCGCGTCGTGGCTTCCGGCGGCCTGGCCTCGGAATCCTTCGTCGCCGTGGCCGCGGACCAGGATGGAACGATTTGCGCCGGCGGGACATCGGGCCAGGTGCTATGTCTCGAGCGCGGCCAGGGTGCGGCGCGGATCTACGGGCGCTCCAGTGGTCTCTCGGGTCAGTTCGTCAGCTTCCTGAGGTTCGACCAGGGGGGGACGCTCTGGGTCGCCTCATCCGGCGGCGTCTACCGCGGCCGGCGGACCCCGCAAGGGCTGCATTTCGATGCCCTGCCTCTGCCCGATGCCTCTCCCAGCCTTGCGGCGCGCATGTTCAGCTTCGGCTCCAGCGGTCGGGTCTGGTTCGCGACCAACGAAGGAGTGGCCCTGTTGGACGGCGGCCAATGGCGGATGTTCACCCGGCGCGATGGTCTGCTGGGGCAGGAGGTCACTTCGGTCAGCGAGAGCCCGGATGGGATGGTCTGGCTGACCTACGGGGAACCGCTGGGGCTGGCGCGCCTCGATCCGCGCACGTCGCCGCCGCGCGTCGAGCACTTCCCCCAGCGGAGCAGCGGCGCGGGTTATCTGGGTTTCTTCATCGGAACCGATCGGCGCGGCTGGATCTGGGCGGGCACCGAC
This sequence comes from Bryobacteraceae bacterium, assembly GCA_050012115.1. Classification (GTDB taxonomy): domain Bacteria; phylum Acidobacteriota; class Terriglobia; order Bryobacterales; family Bryobacteraceae; genus CAIVVT01. The sequence goes on from JBEKHU010000006.1 coordinate 16,457, forward strand.
AAGGGCGTGGATGTGTTTGACGGCGCGCATTGGAATCATTACGGGCGGCAGGACGGGCTGCTGTGGGACGACTGCAACGAGTTCGGGTTTTTCCCCGACCCCGACGGCAGCGTCTGGATCTCCACCAGCCAGGGCGTCTCACGGTTTATGTTCGGCAGGAACCCGGCGCAGCCTCATCCGCCCTCCACGGTGCTCATCTCGGCGATGATCGGCCGGCACAATCTGCTGGCCGGGCCGGCGCGCGGGATTCCGTTCGGCAGCGGGGCGTTTCACGCCGGCTTCGCCGCGTTGACTTTCCTGAACGAACAGGCGATCCGATTCCGCTACCGGCTGCTCGGTCTGACCGAGAAATGGACCGAAACCGCCCAATACCAGGTTGAATTCGCCGACCTGCCCGCCGGGCAGTACACGCTCGAGGTCGTCGGCAGGAACGGGGCGGGCATCGAAGGTACAGAGCCGGCCCGCGTCTCGTTCGTGGTCCTGCCGCCGTGGTGGCAGACGTGGTGGTTTCGCGGGCTCGCCGCCGTGGGCTTGATCCTGCTGGCGCTGGCCATTATTCAGCGGCGGGAGCATACGCATCTGGCCGAGCAACGCCGTCTCGAGTCAGCCGTGGAACAGCGCACCCGTGAACTGGCCGAAGCCAAGCTGCGGGCCGAAGCGGGCAATCGCTTCAAGAGCGAGTTCCTGGCCAACATGAGCCATGAGATCCGGACGCCGATGAACGGCGTGATGGGCATGCTGGCCCTGGCGCAGCCCCTGGCCGACTCCGGCGACCTGCACGAGTATATTGAAACCGCCCAGGAGTCGGCCCAGGCGCTGCTCGGATTGCTGAACGATGTGCTCGATTTCTCCAAGATCGAGGCCGGCAAGATGGTCCTCGACCGGACTTTGGTGGGGCTCGAAGACTGTATCGGCGGCGCGGTGCAGACCATGCTGCCGCTGGCGCGCTCGCGCGGCCTCTCCCTGGAATGCGAGATCGATCCACGCATTCCAGCCACCCTGGAAGGCGACCCCATGCGCCTGCGCCAGATCGTCCTGAACCTGGTCAGCAACGGTCTTAAGTTCACGGAGCGGGGCGGGGTGACGGTGCGTGTCACGGCCGATGAGATGCAGGAGCGTTCGGTGTTGCTGCACTTCGAGGTGCGGGACACCGGGATGGGCATTCCGCCCGAAAAGCAGAAGCTCGTGTTTGAAGCTTTCCAGCAGGCCGACGGGTCGATGACGCGGCGCTACGGCGGCACGGGCCTGGGACTTTACATCTGCACGCACATGGTGGAACTCATGGGCGGCCGGATCTGGGTCGAGAGTGAGCCCGGCCAGGGCAGCCGGTTCCACTTCACGGTTCGTCTCGGCCGGCC
>JBEKHU010000007.1:0-17284 GCA_050012115.1 Bryobacteraceae bacterium
ATGGGTGTGGACACAGGTGGCGCTGGCGACCAGGGATTGATGTTTGGATTTGCCTGTGACGAGACGCCGGAACTGATGCCACTGCCGATCATGCTGGCTCATCGGCTCACACGGCGGCTCAGCGAGGCGCGCCGCAGTGGAGACGCGAAATACCTCCGTCCCGACGGCAAGAGCCAGGTCTCGGTGGAGTACATCAACGGCAAGCCCGCCCGCATCGACGCAATCGTCGTTTCCACGCAACATGAGGAGATGCCGATTGAGGAGTTGCGGCGTCTGGTGAAGGCGGCGATCATCGACGAATTGATTCCGGCCCACATGGTTGACGCGAACACAAAGTTCCACATCAACCCGACCGGCCGATTCGTCATCGGTGGCCCCAATGGCGACAGTGGGGTGACTGGCCGCAAGATCATCGTCGACACCTACGGCGGCATGGGACGTCACGGCGGTGGCGCGTTCTCGGGCAAGGATCCGACGAAGGTGGACCGCTCGGCGTGCTACATGGCGCGCTACATCGCGAAAAACATCGTCGCTGCAGGACTTGCCTCCAAGTGCGAAGTTCAGCTTGCCTATGCCATCGGCGTTGCCGAGCCGGTCTCTGTTCTCGTAAACACATTCGGGACGAGCGTAGTGGACGAAGAACGCATCATCGAGCTTGTGAAGACGCACTTCCCGCTCACGCCAAAGGGCATGATCGAGCATCTCAAGCTTCGGCGCCCGATCTATCGCGCCACGGCGGCATTTGGACATTTCGGACGCCACGAGGACAGTTTCTCGTGGGAGAAGACCGACAAGGCGGATCTCCTGCGCGAGGAAGCTCGGCTGGTCGCGACGGCCCGAAACTAGGACTCAGGAAGAAGGAAGGAAGAGACGCATGGCTACCAACGCCGTCGGCACTGTCGGCGATGTGAAGGATCTTGCTCTGGCTGGTCAGGGCCGCATGCGCATTGGGTGGGCCGCCAACTCAATGCCGGTTCTCGAAATCATTCGGGAGGACTTCCGGAAGCGCCAACCGCTGAAAGGGATTCGCATCGCGGCGTGCCTCCACGTCACAACGGAAACGGCCAACCTGGCGATCACTCTCAAGGAGGGTGGCGCCGATGTAGTTGTCTGTGCTTCGAACCCGCTTTCCACGCAGGATGACGTCGCTGCGGCTCTCGTCAGCGAATACGGCATCCCGACATTCGCCATCAAGGGCGAGTCAAACGACGTTTATTACAACCACATCTTGGCTGCCATTGACCATAGGCCGAATATCACGATGGATGACGGCTGCGATCTGGTGACTGTCCTCCACACAAAGCGGCAGGAGTTTCTCGCCGGCGTCATTGGAGGCACCGAGGAGACGACCACGGGCGTCATCCGACTACATGCGATGGCGAAGGAAGGTGTGCTTCGCTATCCCGTAATCGCCATCAACGACGCTCTGACCAAGCACCTTTTCGACAACCGGTATGGCACGGGCCAGTCTACGCTGGACGGCGTAATCCGTGCGACGAATGTGCTGCTTGCGGGAATCAATCTGGTGGTCGCCGGTTACGGCTGGTGCGGCCGCGGCGTTGCCATGCGCGCGCGGGGCATGGGCGCCAACGTGATTGTGACTGAGATCGACCCCACCAAGGCTCTCGAGGCCATGATGGACGGCTTCCGCGTTATGCCCATGGCCGAGGCCGCGCGCATCGGCCACGTTTTCATCACGGTCACCGGGTGTAAGAGCGTGATTGATGGCAGGCACTTCGAGCATCTGAGGGATGGCGCCATCATCTGCAACTCGGGTCACTTCAACGTCGAACTGGATCTGGAAACTCTGGACAAGTTAGCACGGTCGAAGCGGCAGGTCCGCGAGTTCGTAGAGGAGTTTACGCTCGCTTCCGGCAAGAAGGTGTTCGTCCTGGGCGAAGGTCGTCTCATCAACCTGGCCGCGGCCGAAGGCCATCCCGCCTCGGTGATGGACATGAGCTTCGCCAACCAGGCTCTGTCAGTCGAGTACATGGTTGCGAACCATGCGAGACTGGAAAAGAGGGTTTATTCCGTTCCGAAGGCGCTCGACGAGAAGGTCGCGAAGATGAAGCTTGCGGCCATGAGCGTAAGCATTGATGTGCTGACCCCCGAGCAGGAAGCGTACCTGGCGAGCTGGTCCGAGGGGACTTAGAGCGCGCCGCCGGTCAACGGCACCCCCGGAAATCTGCCGAACGGGAAGGCGGGCCCCAGGGCCCGCTTTTTCGTGTTGCGCATTCCAGCGCTCGGTGTGACGCTGTGGAGGAATTGCATTGGCACTCGTTGAAGGTTGCAGGCACAGGCTGGAAATCACCATTCCCGCGGCCGCGTTCCAGGCCGAAACGGCGAATGCGCTGGAGAAGGTCCGTCAGAAGGTTCACCTCAAGGGTTTTCGTCCGGGCAAGGCGCCGGCTGCGATTATCCGGCAGCATTACATGGGCGAAATCCGCCAGGAGGCACTCGACAAGCTGATCCCCGAATACCTCAAGCAGGCGTACGATCGGCAGAATCTGCAGGTGGTCAGCCGACCCGAGGTCAAGGATCTGGAATTCAAGGAGTCCGGCGAGGTCTGCTTCAAAGCGGAGTTGGAAGTCGCGCCGGAATTCGAACTTGGCACGTATCGGGGCGTCGAGGTGGCGTACGCCGAACCTCAAGTGTCGGACGACGACATCAGCGCGCGTATCGAACAGGTCCGTGAATCCAAGGCGGAGTTCGTGAACGTCGATCCACGCCCTGCGCGGGACGGCGACCATTGCCTCGTTACTCTCGAGTCGATCGCCGGGATCGAGGGCGATCCCATGAAGCAGGACGACATCAACATCGAGATCGGTGGTAAGGACACTTTCGAGGCTTTTACCCAGGCTCTGCGCGGAGCGCAGCCGGGCGAGTCGCGCGAAGCTGAGATTACGTACCCTGAGAACAACGCCGCCGAACGGCTGGCCGGCAAGACCGTCCGATTCCAGATTCATCTCAAGCAAATCCGGCTCAAAGAGTTACCTGAGTTGAACGAGGAGTTCGCGAAGGACCTCGGCGATTTCCAGAATCTGGACGAACTGCGGGCCGAGGTGCGCAAGTCCATCTTCCGGGAAAAGGAGTCCGCGGCCCAGAGTGAGGCTAAGAATGCCATCATCGAAAAGCTCGTAGACGCCCATGACTTCCCGGTTCCCGAGGTCTACGTCGATCAGCAGGTTCAGGGCATTGTTGAGGGGCAACTCCGATCGCTGACTGCCCAGGGCGTGGATGTCAGTAAGATCAAACTCGATTGGAATGAACTGCGGCAGGCGCAGGCACCGCGCGCCCGTCGAGACGTCCGGGCCAGCCTGATTCTCGAAAAAGTCGCAGCCGCGGAATCGATCTTCACCACGCAGGAGGAGGTCGACGCCGAGCTTTCCCGCATTTCCCGCCAGCAGCGGGAGCCCATCGCAGCTGTCCGAATGCGATTTGAAAAGGACGGGACTCTGTCCCGGATTGCTTCTAGAATCCGTACTGAAAAGACATTGGGCTTCCTGTTTGAGCACGCTGTGAAGACAGCGCCGACCGTCGAAGCGCCTCAAGCCGACGTCCCGACAAGTTGAACACCGAGGAAACCCTCATGCTCCTAGTACTACTTCCGATTGCCCGCCGCGCCGATTCAGTGGATAATGAGGGCACGGCCGGACTGGTGGACATACTGCCGGCTCAGCCGAGCACTCCGGGAGCCGATCTGTGAAGCGATCCGGTAACGACGATTCTCTTCGCTGTTCTTTCTGCCACAAAACTCAAGATGTCGTCGGCAAGCTCATCTCCTCGCCTAGCGAGTACCCGCGCGCCTATATCTGCGACGAGTGCATTACGGTCTGCAACTCGATTCTCGAGGACGACCGCGCGGAGCGTAGTGGCACCGGACTGGCGAAGCTCCCTAAGCCGCTGGAACTAAAAGAGTACTTGGACCAATACGTCATCGGTCAGGAGTCCGTCAAGAAGAAGCTGGCCGTCGCCGTCTATAACCATTACAAGCGGATCCAGATGAACCGCCAGCGAGCCGGCGAGATTGAGGTGGCTAAGTCGAACATTCTGCTGATCGGACCGACCGGCACGGGCAAGACCCTGCTGGCGCAGACTCTCGCACGCATCCTGGACGTCCCCTTCGCGATTGTCGACGCCACGACCCTGACTGAGGCTGGCTATGTAGGCGAAGACGTGGAGAACATCATTCTGCGACTGTTGCAGAACGCCGACTGGGACGTCCAGCGCTGTCAGACCGGCATTATCTATATCGACGAGATCGACAAAATCAGCCGCAAGGATGAAAACCCGTCGATCACCCGCGATGTGTCCGGTGAGGGTGTTCAGCAGGCCCTGCTGAAGATTCTGGAGGGCACAGTCGCCAACGTGCCCCCTCAAGGCGGCCGGAAACACCCGCACCAGGAATTCACCCCGGTTGATACAACTAACATCCTTTTCATATGTGGCGGCGCCTTCGTCGGGTTGGAGAAGGTGATCGGTCGGCGTATCGGTAAGAAAACACTTGGCTTTAAGGTAAATGAGGAAAAGAAGGGCGAGGAGGCTCCGCGATCTTCCCAGAACCGGGATTTCGATCTCCTGCAACGGGTGCAGCCGGAAGACCTGATCCGCTACGGATTCATCCCTGAATTCATCGGGCGCATGCCCGTGGCTGCCGTGCTCGAGGATCTGGACCTCGGTGCGCTGATGCAAATCTTGACGCGTCCACGCAACGCGATCATCAAACAGTATCAGAAACTCTTTGAGTTCGAAAATGTTAAACTGAAGTTCAGCGACGAGGCGCTAGAGAGCATTGCGGATCTGGCGCTGCAGCGAAAGGTCGGCGCGCGTGGCCTCCGGATGATACTGGAGGAGCTGATGCTAGACTTAATGTACTACCTTCCTTCTTATAAGAAGGTTCGCGAGTTTATGGTCACGAAGGAAATGGTAGTCACTCAGAAGATCAATTGGGCGCTCCTCGAAAAGGCGGGCTGAGATCATTCCCCGCCGCAATGATTCCCGACCGGCTGATCGCCGGTAACTGAACGCCCGGGCGAACCGTGTAGTCGGGCGCCGATTGTAGCCTTTCGCTAGAGCACTCCCCGTCAAAAGGTCATCACAGAGGCGACAGCGATGAGCAGCGCGAAAGAAAAGACTGAAAGCCGCCGGCTCCCCATGATGCCCATTCGGGACGTGGTCATATTCCCGCACATGATGACGCCGTTTGTCGTGGGGCGGGAATCGAGCGTGCGTGCCTTGGAAGAGGCGCTGGTCGCCGACAAGAAGATTTTCCTTGCAACTCAGCACGACGCCTCGGTGGACGAACCGCGGCCGGAGGATATTTTCCAGGTTGGGACGATTGCCAACATCGTTCAGAGCGTGAGGATGCCTGACGGGAATATCAAGGTCTTGGTCGAGGGCGTCGAGCGGGGTAAGATCCTCTCTGTGGCCGAGGAGGAGGGCTTCTTCCGAGCCACGGTCCGGGTGTTTCCGGTTCGGGGCGAAGCCGGCCCGTTGCTGGAAGGCCTGGTCCAGCGCGTGACGTCCCTGTTTGAGCAGTACGTCAAGCTGAGCCAGAACGTGAACTACGAGACCATGATCGCGGCTGTGCGCCAGGACGATCCTGGAAAGCTGGCCGATACAATCGGCTCGAACCTTCAGCTCACCATTGAAGAGAAGCAGGAGCTTCTCGAGATCTTCGACCCCGTCGATCGTCTGTCCCGCGTCGCCGACATGCTCGACATCGAGATCGAGAAGCTGAACGTGGACCGCACTATCCAGGGCCGCGTGAAGCGGCAGATGGAACGGGCCCAGAAAGAGTATTACCTCAACGAGAAAATCAAGGCGATCCAGAAAGAACTGGGCCGCGGCGAGAAGTCGGAGATCGACGAGCTGAAGAAGAGAATCGAAGACGCCGGCATGACCGCCGACGCCAAAGATAAGTCGATCGCCGAATTGCGGCGGCTGGAGAACATGCCGCCGATGTCGGCCGAGAGCACCGTCTCGCGCAATTACCTCGACTGGATGCTCGCCGTGCCGTGGAAGAAGAAGTCCAAGGAGATCCGCGACCTCCGCTACGCCGAGCAGGTGCTGAACTCCGACCACTACGGCCTGGAGAAGATCAAGGAGCGCATCCTTGAGTTCCTTGCGGTCCGCCGCCTGGTGAAGAACCCCAAGGGATCGATCCTCTGCTTCGTGGGACCTCCGGGGGTGGGGAAGACTTCGCTGGGTATGTCCATCGCTAAGGCGACGGGGCGCCAATTCGTTCGCCTATCGCTCGGTGGTGTGCGTGATGAGGCCGAAATCCGTGGCCACCGGCGTACCTACATCGGCGCTCTGCCAGGTCAGATCCTGCAGATGATGAAGAAGGCTGGTACTCGCAACCCCGTTTTCATGCTCGACGAAGTCGACAAAATGTCGACGGATTTCCGGGGCGATCCGTCGGCCGCTCTGCTCGAGGTGCTCGATCCGGAACAGAATCACATGTTCATGGACCACTATCTGGACGTGGAGTACGACCTCAGCGAAGTGTTTTTCATTGCCACGGCCAATGTCATCCATACCGTTCCGCCCGCCTTGCAGGACCGCATGGAAGTGATCCGCCTCTCCGGCTACACCGAAGCCGAGAAGCTGGGAATCGCCAAGCGGTTCCTCGTTCCCAAGCAAATGAAAGCCTGCGGTCTCGAAGGCGCCAACGTCAAATTCGAGGACCAAGGGCTGCTGACTTTAATCCAGGGCTACACGCGCGAGGCAGGCGTCCGGAACCTGGAGCGCGAGATTGGCAATATCTGCCGGAAGATCAGCCGTCTCATCGTCAATGCCCAATCCGCGGCGGAAGCGAAGCAGGATCAGGCGGACGCGAACGTAGCTGCGGCCGCGACTGCAAGTGCCGCTGCTTCCGGTAAGCGCGGTCCGGCCAGGACAAGGCAGAAGCCGCTTGAGACGGTCGAGAAGGCCGCCCCAGTGGAAGAGGGCGCACTGCCGCAGGCGGTCGTGGGCGCGTCCAAGGTCTCGGAGTTCCTCGGGCCGATCCGGTTCCGCGACATGGAAACCAGCAAGAAGGCCGAGGTGGGCCTAACCGTTGGTCTGGCTTGGACGGAAGTTGGCGGGCAGGTCCTGACCATCGAGTCAACCATTATGGAAGGCCGCGGACGGTTAATGACCACCGGTAAACTCGGTGACGTCATGCAGGAGTCGGCTCAGGCGGCCATGAGCTTCATCCGCTCGCGCGCCTCTCTGCTGGGCCTGCCGAAGGATTTCTACCGTCACCTGGATATTCACATCCATGTACCTGAAGGTGCCATCCCGAAGGACGGCCCCTCCGCGGGAATTGCCATCGCCACGACGATTGCCAGCGCGCTGACGAGAATTCCGGTCCGTGGGGATGTGGCGATGACCGGTGAAATCACTCTTCGCGGCAGGGTTCTGCCGATCGGCGGAGTCAAGGAGAAGTTGCTCGCCGCGCACCGGCACGGCATGAGTGAGGTCGTCCTCTCGCGCGATAACGAAAAGGATCTTGTTGACATTCCGGCTAACATTCTGAAGGACATGCGGGTGAGCTTCGTGGACTCGATGGATGAGGTGTTGCATATCGCCCTGGCCGGCGATCTGGATGCGCTCTCTGTCGAGCCAGTCGGGCCGCAGGCCGTGGACGCGGCTGCCGGGCTGAGCTCGGACGAAAGCCGCGCCCAGTGAGATTTGGTTGTTTGCAGGGGAGCCCGTGGTGGAGAGTCCGGCCGAGTTCCTGCTGAGTGCGGTTCGGCCGGAGCAGTTTCCTCCGGAAACGCTTCCGGAAGTTGCCTTCCTGGGGAGGAGTAATGTTGGGAAATCCACGTTGCTCAACTGCCTCACCGGTCAGAAGGGGCTGGCTTACAGTTCCTCTACGCCGGGCCGGACCCAGGCGGTGAATTTCTTCCGGATCGACGAAAGGGTTATCTTCGTCGATCTCCCGGGGTACGGCTATGCTAATGCGCCGAGGCATTTGTCGCGGATGTGGGGCGAGACGGTGAATGTGTACCTGCTCGAGAGGCAGAGTTTGAAGCTGTGCGTGTTCCTGCTGGACGCACGGCGGGGCTGGATGGGACCGGATCTCCAGCTCAAGGAATGGCTTGATTTTCGCCAGCGAACCTACGTGGTGGTCGCCACCAAGGTGGACAAGCTGAACCAGAAGGAAAGACATCAGAGCCAGATTGCCATCCGCAAACACTATTCAAGCGCGGATTTGATCTGGTTCTCGGCCGTGAACGGCCAAGGAGTGAAGGAACTTTGGCAAGCGATCTCGAAAACAACGGGGAATTGACTCCCGATCCTGGAGCGACTGAAGCCGCTCCAGCGCCGGAGGGATCTCCGGAAGCAGCCGCCCGCGAGAATCAGGTCGGCAACAACCGCCGCCGTTCCGCCGAGGGCAGGCCCAATAACCAAGCCGGCGAACGAAACGATAAAAGCGAGCGCCCCGAGCGCAACGACCGTTCCGAGCCCCGGGCGGCTGCCGCTCCCCCGGCCGCTGCAGCTCCGGCGGCAGCCCCTCCTGCCGTCGCCCCTCCTGCCGCCGTCGAGCCACCTCGCGAAACCACGGGCGCGCTGAACAAGCGCGGGAATCTGGACCTCAGCGAGCTGAAGGAGATGAGCATCACCCAGCTCAACAAGATCGCTCGCGACCTGGAGATCCCAGGCGTGGCCGGCTTGCGCAAGCAGGAGTTGATCTTCAAGATCCTTCAGGCACAGGCCGAGAAGGCCGGCCTGATCTTCTCCGAGGGCGTGCTCGAGTGCCTGCCGGACGGCTTCGGCTTCCTGCGCGCGCCGGAGTACAACTACCTGCCGGGCCCCGACGACGTCTACGTCTCGCCCTCGCAGATCCGCCGCTTCGACCTGCGCACCGGCGACACCGTCAGCGGCCAGATCCGTCCGCCCAAGGAAGGCGAGCGCTACTTCGCCCTCATCAAGGTCGACGCCATCAACTTCGAGCCGCCCGAACAGGCCCGCAACAAGATCTTCTTCGACAACCTCACGCCGCTCTATCCCAACGAGCGCATCCGCCTCGAGACCACCAAGGACAACCTCTCCGGCCGCATCATGGACATGCTCACGCCCCTCGGCAAGGGCCAGCGCGGTCTCATCGTCGCCGCCCCCCGCACCGGCAAGACCATGATGCTGCAGTCCCTCGCCGCCTCTATCGCGGTTAACCACCCCGAGATTGTCTTGATCGTCCTGCTGATCGACGAGCGTCCCGAGGAAGTCACCGACATGCAGCGCTCGGTCAAAGGCGAAGTCATCAGTTCGACCTTCGACGAGCCCGCCTCGCGCCACGTCCAGGTTGCCGAAATGGTCATTGAAAAGGCCAAGCGCCTGGTCGAGCACAAGCGCGACGTCGTGATCCTGCTGGACTCCATCACGCGTCTCGCCCGCGCCTACAATACCGTCGTTCCGCCCTCTGGTAAGGTGCTCTCCGGTGGCGTGGACTCCAACGCTCTCCAGCGCCCCAAGCGCTTTTTCGGGGCGGCGCGTAACATCGAGGAGGGCGGCTCGTTGACCATCGTCGCCACCGCGCTCATCGATACCGGCTCGCGCATGGACGACGTCATCTTCGAGGAGTTCAAGGGCACCGGCAACATGGAAATCCACCTTGACCGGAAGCTCGTTGACAAGCGTACCTTCCCCGCCATCGACATCAACAAGAGCGGCACGCGCAAGGACGAACTGCTCATCCAGCGCGAGGAGCTCAACCGCATCTGGGTCCTGCGCAAGGTTCTCGCTCCTTTGTCACCCGTCGAAAGCGTGGAACTTCTGCTCGATAAACTGGCCAAGACCCGCGCCAACGCCGAGTTCCTGGCCTCCATGAGCGGCTGATCTGCGCAGTTTAGAAGGAATCGAATAGGCGACGCGCTTGGGCGCAAACTAGCCGCCATGTCGGCTAGGTTCAGCCCACTGAACCCCTACCAGCCCTTGTCCGCTCACCGTCCAAGCAGCCTCTTACCGCCTGAAAGAGGCGCAGAAAGTCACCGGTTAAGTCTCTTTCCCTCAGCCGTTCAGCCGTCATCCGAGGGAGGGCGTCCTCCTCTAGGCGATTCTTTGCCCTCTTGATCTTCTCGCACCTCCTTTCATCGCCTATTTCATCCCAAGTTCTAGTCGACTCGGAGGCCTCGTGTTGAATCCTAGCGAGCGCCTCAGCGATGTCGCTGTCGTCGTCGACCCTGACACTAAAGCCGAGTCCTTCCTGGATTGCATCGGCATGATAGTAGTTCTCGATCTCAGCCTTAGACGAAAGCATCGCAAACGATCCGTCGCCGCGCAGGTTGATTTCGTCGACGTAACCGCTGTATCTCGGCGGAGACTCTCGATCTCGATCAAAGAACCCACACACCGGAACCTGGAGCTCATTGAAGTACCCCCGCTCGACCCAGTGCTTGAGCATGGAGCCGCCAACCGGCAACACGGCGATTCGCCTATTCGAAAGATCTGGCAACGAGGGGTCCTCGGCACGAAGCAAACCGCAAACCCGACGCAAGAAGGCAACGTCGTTGCGCCCTTCGACCGCCACTAACACCTGGGGGTGGATTGGGTCTGGAAGAACGCCGAGAGACTCGGCGACCCGATCGTAGATCTCCGGCGAGCCGTAACACACCTCAGGATGACCCGAGGCATTCCGCCGAATGTACCGAAGGCTATCGACGGGGATGAGTTCCGCGAAACCGGGCACGTGAGTCGTCAAGAGCACTTGGCAGTCGGTTCGTTCGACAAGATCCGTGAAAGCGCGCACCAAAAGACGCTGGTAATCCGGGTGCTGCGAAGTTTCAGGTTCTTCGATTGCGTAGATTAACCCTGGTGCGTTGGCCTTATGCTGCTTGCGTTCGGCCTCGGCCCGAAAGAAGTTGATTAGGATAAGCCGCCGAACTCCGCTCCCGCGTTTGTTGACTGGGATTTGATCGTCGCCCGAAAGAGCCATCTTGAATAGAGAATCCCATTTCGGCTCAGCCTTGAAATTTGGCGCCAGCTCTCCAGCAAGATCTTGATCCATTTCCCGGAGTTTGGCCAAGGTTCGCTGGGCGACCTCAGTCGCCTTGTTCCGAATGCTCTGCTTTATCTCATCCAACTGCGGCTGCACCTCCCGGAGCGCCTCGATGATTGCCAAGCGCATAGGGTCCTGGACCTCATCGTCCTCATCACGACTTGGGCGATCCGACCGGAATAGTGCGAATATGGGGAACTCCCTCTTGATACCCTCCCAGATGCTCTTTGCGTCTTCGCCCTTGTCAATCTGGATCGTCCTCGGGGACAGATCCCCTGGGCCAAGCGCTGCCCATATCGCCCTGCGGAGCTGCGGATTGGACCGCTCGTCAACATCTGACAAGTTGATCTTCAGCTCTTTGGTCTTCTTCTTGAGGTCCGAGTTCTTCAAAGAAAGGAGTTCCTCTGTCGGGTGCGCCGCGAACGCGAACACGGAGTCCTTTGGCGTCTTCACCGTGCAGTCGAACACTTTATGTATCTCCAGCAATCCCGTAGGGTTCAGCAGGAACTCCCCCCTCAGCGAAGTGGAGGCCGTTGCATCCAAGACCACCTCATCCGGAAGGTCGGAAAACTCACATCCGATCATCACGTCCTTCGCGTCCCCACTAATACTTCCATCCTTCTCATCCATCTTCGGGCTTGAGTTGTTGAAGAAGATCTCCAACGCTTCCAAGACTGTAGACTTGCCAATATCGTTCCTTCCAACGAACGCCGTTAAGCCGCTGATAGGGATCCGCGTCTCCTGACGGTACGCCCGGAAATTTCTCATGATCACGGTGCGAAGTTTCATCTGCCGCGCTCCTGATTCAGAATAATAGCACCTGATCTCAATATCTCTTTACAATAGGCGGCGCTTACTTTAGCCAGACTACCCGCGTTCCAGGAACAAGTCGGTCTGGTGATGACTGCTTGACCTTCGGGTGAACCATCGCGGCAGGCGAATCACCAGTCTTTTCCAAAACAGGAATAAGCCTGAAAGTGGTGAGTGATTCTCACGCAAGATGAGCCCGAAATGATCAGCTCTGACGGTACCTCTCTGTTCCCTGAGAGGTTGTTTTCGGGGGAGTGGGGTGCGGAACGAGGGGGCTGGCCCCTGCGCCCCTCATCAATCCTATAGAGAGCACATGCCGGGCTGGCTGCGGTCACAGTTTCGGGGCAACCGAGTGGTCGCGCGCTGCCTGGATCGAGCGTTCCCCCGCACCTCCGCCCCCGGCGCAACGTGCGTCACAGCTCGTGAAAGGCGAACATATCATTAAGGCCTCCATCCTTCCTCCCGCGACACGAGTGTCGTGTCGGAATGTCGAATACTGCCCCCTTCCTCTCTGCAAGCAACACTAATAAATAGACTTAGATCAAGTCGACACCCGATCGAATTCCAACCCAGGAATTCGACACTTGTGTCGAAAAGTGTCGAATTCCGCCCTCGTGCCGATCTTAATCCTACCTTCGCCCTGCCTCGCCGGCGCTTGACAGTACCAGTTATCCTGTTGACAGGGAATGACTTGTACTCCATCAGCCTCGTCGGCCGCCCGCCGCGCGTGCACGCCTGCTGCTTTTAGAAAAATGCGCAAATCAGGCGAGATTCCATCCCAGGATCACCGCTCCAGATCAATGAATCTAAAAGCAAAACTCCACAATTGGCTTTGTTCCTCCAAAACCTGTTCTCGCGCCGCGCGCCCCCGCTCCCCGCTTGAGCGGCTACAGTGGATAGAGGCGGTGTCCCCGCCGCAACCTCTGAGCCCATGGGCCGCATCCGCGTTCTCTCCGATCAGGTCGCCAACAAGATCGCCGCTGGCGAAGTCGTCGAGCGCCCTGCCTCGGTGATCAAAGAGTTGCTCGAGAACTCCCTCGACGCCGGCGCCACCGACATCCGCATCGAGGTCGAGGCCGGCGGCCGGCGCCTGCTGCGCATCGCCGACGACGGCTGCGGCATGATGCGCGACGACGCCTTGCTCGCCTTCGAACGCCACGCCACCTCGAAGCTCTCCTCCGTGGACGATCTGAACGCCATCGCGACCCTCGGGTTTCGCGGCGAAGCGTTGCCCTCCATCGGATCGGTCTCTCGCCTCGTGCTGGAAACCCGCGCCCAGGACGAGCGCATCGGCACGCGCGTCGAGATCGCCGGCGGCCGCCTGCTCGATTGTGCCGAACTGGCCTTCCCGGGCGGAACCACCGTCACCGTCCGCGACCTGTTCTACAACGTGCCCGCGCGCAAGAAGTTTCTGCGCAGCGAGCAGACTGAACTGGCGCACATCGCCTCGCTGGTCACGCACTACAGCCTGGCGCACTGTGACAAGTCCTTCACCCTGACCCACGCCGGCAAGGAACTCCTCCGCGTAACACCCGTCGCCGAGCTGCGCGATCGCGTCTTCCAGATCTTTGGCGCCGAGACCCTGGAAGACCTCATCGATCTCGGCGCCCGCGCAACCACTCTGACGGCGGAAACGGAGCCGGCCAACTTCGCGCTGCGGGGCTTCATCTCACGCCCCCAGGTCCAGAAGAACAACCGCAACTCGGTCTTCCTCTTCGTCAACGGGCGGCTGATCCGCGACCGCCTGCTGCTCCACGCCATCTCGGCCGCCTATCACAACCTGATGCCGCCGGCCTGTTACCCCTTCGCGATGCTCTTCGTCGAGTGCGATCCCGGCGAGGTCGATGTCAACGTCCACCCCTCGAAAACCGAGGTCCGCTTCCGCCACGCGAGCTTCGTCCACGATTTCGTGCGCGACCAACTGCGGGACACTCTGGTCGCCGCCCGGCCCGCGCCCAGCGCGCCGCTGCCGGTGAGCCCGTTCTTGTCCTACCCGCCTTCGCAGCCCCAGGCGGGCGCGCGACTGCCGTACTCGGAATTCACCCAGTCGCTCGAGAACATGCGATTCGACGAGGCCCGCAACGTGTTGCCCGGCGAACCGCCCGTTCCGGCCTCCGTCCTCGAACGGCAGACATTCCCCGGCGCTTCCGGCTCCTTCCTGCAACCGCCGCCCGGCCCCGCGGCGCGCCTCAGCTTCCCGGATGGCGCCATCCCGGTGGACCTGCCGGCCGCCGCCGCCGACCTGCTGCGTCTGAAGGTCCCGGAAACACACGCCGGCCTGCCTGTTGGCCTCGACCTCGACGTGCCCCAGTCCATGGTCCATCTCGCCGACTTGCGCGTATTGGGCCAGATCTACGAGAGCTTCATCCTCGCCGCCGGTTCCGACGGGCTGTGGATCATCGACCAGCATGTGGCTCACGAGCGCATTCTCTTTGAGCGCAACCTTGCGCGCCAGGCGGCCGGCAAGGTCGAGCAACAGCGTCTCCTGATGCCGATCGTGCTGCCGCTGACGCCCGCCCAGCAGGTGGAGTACGACCGCATAGCCGCCGATCTGGCCACGGCCGGTTTCGAGACCGAGCCGTTCGGCAATCGCACCATCGCCGTCAAGGCCGTTCCCGCGGATCTCGATCCCGGCGGCGTGGAGAGCACGATCTACGAGATCCTCGAGATCGCAGAGAGCGAATTGCGCCGCGTCTCGGTCGACGATCTGCGCCGCGGCATCGCGGCCTCATTGGCCTGCCGCGCGGCCATCAAGATCAACACGCCGCTCGACCGCGCCAAGATGGAGTACCTGCTGCGGGAACTGGCCCGGACGGCCTGTCCGATGTCCTGCCCGCACGGCCGCCCCGTCGCCCTGCGCTACTCCACGCGCGACATCCTGCGCAGCTTCCACCGCATCTAGGCCAAGATCCTTCCGGGGCGGGCGCGGATAGAATGGGACTGGTCGTCCGGACAGAACCATGACAAGCAAGGCTTTTCTCTTCCAGTCACTGGCGGTGGTCTGTGTCCTGGTGGGCACGGCCTCCGCGCAGACCTCCAAACGCGCTTTCGCCATCGACGGCGAACGATTTGTGCTCGACGGCAGACCGTTTCAGATCCGCTCCGGGGAGCTGCACTACCCGCGCGTGCCGCGCGAGTATTGGCACGACCGCATGAAGAAGATGCGGGCGTTGGGGCTGAATACGCTGACCACCTACGTCTTCTGGGACCTGCATGAGCCACGGCCCGGGGAATTCGACTTCACCGGCAATCTCGATCTCGGCGCGTACTTGAAGGCGGCGCAGGAGGAGGGCCTCTTCGTGCTGTTGCGGCCGGGCCCATACGTATGCTCGGAGTGGGATCTGGGTGGGTTACCGCCCTGGCTGCTGGCGAACGAGCAGATGAAGATCCGCTCGAAAGACCCTCAGTTTCTAGCCGCCATCACGCGCTACATGCGAAAAGTCGGCGAGATCGCCGCCCCGCTGCAGGTCACCAAGGGTGGACCGGTGCTCATGGTTCAGGTCGAGAACGAGTACGGCTCGTACGGCAGCGACCACGAGTACATGCGCGCCGTCCAGCAGACCATCCGCGACGCCGGTTTCGACGTCATGCTCTACACCTCGGACGGTTCGGAGGACAGTGCGTTGAAGGGCGGCACGTTGCCGGACGTCCTCTCCGTCATCAACTTCGGCGCCAGCGACAATCCGGAACGCGAGTTTGCCAACTTCGCCAGGTTCCGCACCAGCGTACCGAAGATGGTCGGCGAGTTCTGGACGGGCTGGTTCGACCACTGGGGCGAGAGGCACCACAAGACCAATCCCGCCAAGGAGGCAGCGAATCTGGAATGGCTCCTCTCCCGCGGCATTGGCGTAAACCTATACATGGTCCACGGCGGATCGACCTGGGGACCCATGGCCGGGGCGAACTTCTCCGACCGGTACGAGCCGGACATTTCGAGCTACGACTACGACGCGCCCATCGACGAAGCCGGGCGTCTGACCCCCAAGTTCTTCGCTTTGCGCGAGGTGATCAAGCAGCATCTGAGCCCGGGCGAGACACTGCCCGAACCGCCGGAGCCCCTGCCGGTAGTCGAGACGGCGCGCATTCAGTTCAAAGCCAGCGCGCCGCTGGCGCGATTGCTCGGCGCGCCGGTGCGCGGCGAAACGCCAAAGCCAATGGAGATGTTGGGCCAGTCCTATGGGATGGTGCTGTACCGGCACGCGGTGGATAAGGCCGCAAGTGGAAGGCTCGAGCTGAACGAGGCCCGCGACTATGCGCTGGTCTCACAGAAAGGCACGACCCTGGGGATCCTCGACCGGCGCAAGAAGGAAACCAGCCTGGACGTCTCACTCGCGGCGGGCGTTCCGCTGGAGATCCTCGTGGATGCCATGGGACGCGTCAATTTCGGCGAACGTCTGGTCGATGACCGGAAGGGCATCGTTGGAACCGTGAAGCTGAACGGCGAGGAGCTGAAAGGCTGGGAGATGTTCCCACTGCCGCTCGACAACCTCCACAAGCTCAGGTTCAGGACGCGCAGGGCGCAAACCGGCCCGGCGTTCTATCGCTCGAGTTTCGACTTGAAACCCAAAGGTGACACATTCTTCGACCTGCGCGGTTGGGGCAAGGGATACGTATGGGTAAACGGGCACAATCTCGGCCGGTACTGGGGTGTGGGTCCACAACAATCGCTGTATTGTCCGGCGGTCTGGCTGAAGTTCGCCGGCAACGAGATCATCGTGCTCGATCTCGACGCCAACGCCGCGCGGACGCTTCAGGGACGCGTGAACCCGGTATGGGAAACGCCTGGTAACTAGCCGCGTGCAACAAGGGGAGGGATTGAAATGACGCGCAGAGACGTGATGAAGACGCTCGCCGCAACGGCGGCGCTTCCGACGTCCGCCATGCAGGCGAATGGGCTCAAGATCCGGCACGTGGACATCATCCACCACACCCACACCGATTTCGGCTACACGGATATGCCTTCGGTTTGTCGCGATCTCCAGGTGCGGTTTCTGGATGCCGCCCTCCAGACCTGCCTCAACGACAAGCGGTTCCACTGGACCATCGAAGGCACGGTCGCCTTGGACGACTGGTGGCGCGGCGCGTCGGCCCAGCGGAGGAGCGAACTCCTGCGCATGGTCAGGTCCGGACAGATGGACGTCATGGCGATGGCCTTCAACCAGACGCCCTTCCTCAACGCGCTCCAGTGGCGGCAAGCGCTCGACTGGCTGCCGCCGGAAGTGTTGCGCGATGTCAATCCGCAGGCCGCCATGCAGAACGACGTCAACGGCTTCCCCCGCGCCGGGGCGATGCTGTTGCTCGACCGCGGCATCCGGCGTCTGCTGATGGGCATCAATCCCGACAGCGGCGGCCCGCCGTTCCAGCGTCCGTCGGCCTTCTGGTGGAAGATGCCCGACGGGCGCCGCATGTTCGTCTGGCTCGGCGATCATTACGGCACGGCTTACGGCTACTTCGAATCGGAAGTCTGGCAGCGCGGTCAGGTCAAGGCGG